>JAEWLI010000036.1 GCA_023393375.1 Bacteroidota bacterium | reverse complement strand
GATTTTCTACTGTGCCTGGATCATAAAACCTTGATTCTGCTATATTTGCATCTATAGAAGCATTCAAACTATTTGATAATCGATAACCGGTTTTTAAATATCCTGAAGTGGTATTAAAGTCATCATCAGCGTCTTTGCGATGCCCTTCAGTTTGCACTCGATTGAAAACCCCCATGATGTGGAACCTGTCTTTCTTGTAACCAGCTGATGCATCAGCTTCAAACGTATTGAATGAGCCGTAAACAGCCCTTCCTCCCAATGATAAACCATCCTTATGTTGTTGACGAGTGATGATGTTGATTACCCCTCCCATCGCATTGGAGCCATATAAAATTGAAGCAGGCCCCCGAATCACCTCTACCCTTTCTATATCTGATGAAAGATAGGAATCATTAATCGGATGACCAAAAACCCCCATAAACTGCGGTTGACCATCTATTAGAACCAATGTTCGCGTATTGGATGGATCACCGCTGGTTCCCAAACCCCGAATACTGATCCCCCCTCCTGACCGTGGCCCGATACCAAACCCCACCATTCCCCTCTGTCCAACAAATACTCCTGGCACGCGGGCACCTAAAGTGCTCAACACATTTGTTTGGTTCTGGCTTTGTATTTCTTCTTCATTTATTACCGTAATGCTTGATGGGACCCTTCCTTTCTCCAGGGGTAGCCGTGTTCCGGTGATTACTATCTGTTCCAATTGATATTGCCGCAAACTATCGTTAGCAGTTTCCTGAGCAACTGTTAGGTTATAAAAAGCACCTATAATTAAGGTTAAAATGGCTGATTTTAAAGACATAAGTTTTATTTTATTTTCCATGGCCAGTTTACACATTCTTTAATATCTGTATATAATGCATAATCTGCTTTACCCTTTAGAACAAATGTGATAACCTGATATTCATGCAATAGTTTTTTTACCGCATCGAGTGTTTTTCCACTAACAGAAACGTCATCGATCAATAAGATTTTTTTATCTTTTGAAATATTTTCAAACGAACCGGAAAGAAATTTGGGTTCATCATACAAAGGTGTATTGGAATCATCCCGGTAATTAAAGGTCAGTATTTCTAAATGACAACCGAATTGGTGAGCAACAAGCATAGCAGGGAATAAACCTCCTCTGGCAATACCCACCACCAAATCAAATTCAGGAAAATTAAATTCCTTTAGTTTTTTACTGATTTCTGTAAACGCTATATCAATCATATCAATAGAATAAATCCCAGATTGGCCGATAGACAAAAATAGATGAAACATTCAAGGTTATAAACAATGAATGATAAAAAGTGGATAAAGTTTAACCGAAAATATAGAAGCCACCGTTAATTAGGGCATAATTCACAAAAAAGATCCAGAGCATAGCTGCCCTGGATCTTTTAATATGCGTGTATGAATAAAATTATTTTATGAAATTCTTAATATCTGAAACCGATACCAGCCATAATCATGCTTCCCATCTGGTCACCTGTATAAAACTCTCTTGAATCGTTATTGAACAGATTTTTGCAGGTTACATTCAATGTTACCATTTCAATTGGTGAATATTGGATACTTGCATTGATCAATACTTTTGGATCTATGCGCCCCACACCTATTTCCGGGTTTACTAATTTATATTGTTCATTCAAGTTATCTGAATGATAAAAAGTCTGTTTCGAAAACCAATAAGTGTTCAAGTTTACATTCAGCTTTTTATTTACATTCCAGTTGATGAACCCACCTCCATAAAATTTGGGCGTAAATTTATGATCCATGCGTGAACCCATACCTGAATAAATATTCTGGGTAGAAGGATCATTGTTTGGACTCATTCCAAAACTGGGAGAAGCATCCGGCATATGGCCCCAAGGACTGTAATTTAGCAAATCAGTCTTTTGCATGCTTACAAATGGCTTTATTTGCACCTTTCCCAATAAATAATTGGCTGATAGGGTAACCCCTCTTTGAATTGATTTCAATGGAAGTTCTTTTAACGTACTTGGTGTCGTTACAGTCCTGACTGGTTCGTCTTCAATACTTGATGGCATTACCACAAAACCCAGAAAATCTTCGGTTTCCGTGCGGTAAGCTTCTATATCTAATTGCAGGTTATCTGCCACCATTACCCTGTATCCAATTTCGAACATTTTCGAACTAATAGGTTGAAGATCTTGGTTACCTGAGATGCTGGTTACGTACCATGTATTGTCGAAAGGGCTATAATTCCTGAATTCCCCTTGCATATATGCGTCCAGAACAAATATGGAGCGGTATGCTTTTGAATATACAGCCCTTACCAAATGGTTTTTATGCAGCTTGTAAGTGGGTGCTATCTGATAAGAAGTAAAGAATTTGTCAGGATAGGTACACTTGTCTAACCGTACTCCACCTGCAATTCTCAGGTTGGCAACAGGGTTGTAATCAATACGGGTTGACAGACTGTAGGTTTCCAATCTTTTTTTTCCTACTACCATGCCAGTGTATTCTTCACCATGACGTGAATAATCATACATAATATTTCTATACGCTGCTCCGGGCTTGATAGAAATACCCTTTATGGGCAATTGGTATTCCAAAAAGGCATCTCCTACAGAATAATCGTACCCATTTGCCCCAACACTATCCAGCGAAGGGTTTTCGAACCCTTTCACATAAGCCAATTGAGCATTCAATCCCTTGATATTTCCCGTAGCGTTGATGTAGTGGGAGTTGGATTCCATAGTAGCGAAATTGGTCAGAAAGTTCTCGAAAAACAGAATCTGAGCTTCAGACCCCTGTGTACCCATTGATACATTAAGATTCACATCCTCACTTTTTGTATAATTCAAGTAGGCATTAACAGTATGTTTATCCAGGGACTTAGTTGGGTTTGGCAACAGATACTCGGGATTCGATGGGAAAAAAGGATTTTCAGGTAAATCTTTTACCGAAGTAAACCACTTATCCTGTGATGCCACATAATATAATGATTCCCTACCTCTGAGCTGATAGCTTCCAGTGATTGCACCGCTAAGTCTATCGTTGAACTTATATCCTATGTTACCATTTACCAATTGGGTATTGGATGTTCCAGTTTTTACATTGGCTACTGCATTTAACCCTTGCTTTTCGTGATGATGCCGTGTGATTATGTTAATTACACCTGACACTGCATTTGGACCATAGAGAGTGGAAGAAGGTCCCCTCACTATTTCTATTCTTTCCACATCGATCAGGTCTACAGGTAATGCCGACCAGAATGTTCCACCTTGCAAGTAGTTGAAAATTGGCCTGTTATTTATCATGACCAAAGTAGTAACATTAGTCGATATCACAAAATTGGTATAGGGAGGAACATTGTCCAGACCTCTTACATGAATATCATAACTTCCATTGGTTTGTTCCCTCACTATCATACCGGGTGCCAGGCGTAAAGCCTCCATAATGGTAGTGACTCCGGATCTCTGTATCTCCTCCCTGGTAATAACCGTTGCGGATAATGGACTATCGAATAACTTTTCAGATTTCTTAGATACTGATACTACGGAAATGTTCATCAATTCTTCTATTGACAAACTGTGATAATCAACAGTATCCTCTTGAGTCCAACCCCTACTTGCCAACAACCCAAAGACTAAAAATATTATTACTCCTTTTGACATACCCAACTGATTTATAATGATGTAAAGTTCAGGATTTTCAAAAGAGCCTTTAGATCAATTTCGGGTAAGGCAGTTGTTATGTAAGAGAAAACAGCGAAATAAAATATCCCAAAAATAAAATCCCAGATCGGTATTTCCCACAATTGAACTGAGCCTTGAAATAGGAACGATTCCCAATTTGAAAACCAGATTCCCATATTAGTCCATATATCCTTCTCTGAAAGACATATGGTTTTCGACAAGAAAACTACCAGAACTTAACTTAACGGATGATCTGATCAGGGTATATTACATACAAATTGAAATTTCAATAGCAGGGGGACGAAATAAAAAAGGCTCATGAAATTCATAAGCCTTCAAAGTAAATAAAGAAATTAATCACGATTTAAACTTGATGATAAGAATATTTATAATTGTTAGAACCACTATGCCAATCACGCCATTTGAAATAGAATTTATCCAAAAATCTGCGGGTTGTACATTGAGCAACACCGGGAACAATAATATCAAAGCAGCTGAAATGGTTTTTACTACCAGGTAGGCGATTGGGGCACTCAACCATTTGATCTTATTATTTTGTTTGTTGATCAAATAAACTACACTTACAAATAAAGTCAGTTCAATAGTAAGAATGGGAACGATCGACCAATTTGGATGACCAGTTATTAAAGAATTTAATATAGGGGCCACTAATGCCACTATGAGCCCTACATGCAACCTGGATACCAAAACTGCAATGAATGGTGCATAGAACATCGCCAGTAATATAGCACCAACGGGTGTACCCTGAACAGGAGGGATTAAGTGTATCAAAAATGGGAAAACTACACTGGCTACTAAAGCCAATAAGGTGGTCTTAATATGCCATTTGCTCCATATGCCTGGATGAATGGTGAGTGTATTATCGTTTTTCATGATATTCAGATTTAGTACTTTATCAATCTTATGCTAATATAACGATCAAATGAATCGTAACAAAGTCTGTTTTTCATAATTAACAAATCGTTTAGAACTTTAGTGCATAATTAGCTCCAATTCTAAACCATCTTCCTGGCATAGGTGTCATTATTTCAATGTATTGTGTATCTGTGAGATTGGAAATTTCACCGAAAATACTCAGGTCGTTCCAATCATAATTTACTTTTATATCCCACAACCAATAAGCAGGTTGGTTCACCCGATCAACCCTTCTTATTTTCATATTATGGTTTAGATTTCTTGTGATTTTATGACCAATTCCTAATATCATCTGATCACTCAGATTGTCTAAGACATATCTGGATGTTACTGTTTCTGGTAGTTTTATATTGGCATTAATATGATTATAACTCAAATAAATGTGATCGATAAAAAAATCAGGCCCTGCTATTTCCTTGAAATTGAGATTAAGGCTGAACTCAACCCCTCTTGTATGAACATCTGACAAATTTTGAGCATAAAACACTGAATCTATCATGGTCCAGTCAATGATCTCATCTGCCTTTTGGTAAAAATAATTACCTTCGAATACTATGCCTTTTTTCATAAACCGTATGCCACCTTCATAGGACATAGCTGTTTCAGGTTTCAGGTCAGGATTTCCCACTTCCGTCGGACTACTGTAATGCTGGTCATAAAAGGTAGGAATACGATAGGATTTACCCCAGTTGCCATAAATCCGCAGGAATTTTACCGGGCTAAATCCAATGTCAAGACCAGGAAAAGCATTGTATCCAAAATCAGTGTAATAATTTAGGAATACGCCAGGAGTGACATGAAAATGATTGTTCAGTAATTTAAACTTATGTTCTGCAAATAAGCCAACTTTCTCCCGATGAAAACCATCGAGGTTACTTTTTTGAGCTTCACCTCCCCGTTCCCAGTCACCCATAATTTGTTCGGTTCTCATTTCTAATCCAATACCTGTTGTGCCTAAATCACCTTCAATAGACGAATTAATTTCAATTCCCCATACACTGGTGAAATGATTATTTCTATAACTGGATGGGCTGTTTCTGAAAAACACATAATCGTCCTGATTTCTGCGCCAATAAATCCGGGGCTTGAGATTTACATTATCGAAAGTACCGGAATATCCAACGCTTACCAGAGATGTGGTTACTTCTTCATATTGTTCACTGTACGAGGGATTGGCATAATATCCATTGGCACCAAATTTCCGATCAACTATACCCCCAAGAATACTGATCTGTCCATTAGAAACCTGGAATTCTGACTGGTAAAATAAATTTTTAATATCAAAATCAGTGTTATGGCGATATCCATCTGATATATCCTGAGAAACGGATATATATTGCTTATAACTAGTTTCAGGAAGAGAAACACCTATAGAAGCTCCATATAATCCAAAATCACCTCCGTAAGCATTGAAAAACAATGCCCTATCTTCAGGAATTTTGGTAATAAAATTTACAGCACCACTAAAAGCATTCTGACCAAAAATCCTGGCTCCTGGCCCTTTTAATACCTCCACCCTTTCGATGTTATGAATGTTAATTGGCAAACTCAATGCATGGTGACCGGTTTGTGGATCAGACATTTTAATCCCATTTATCAACACCAGTGTCTGCTCAAAAGACCCACCCCTGATACTGATATCGGCCTGAGCACCTAACGGTCCTCGCTGCCGGATATCCACTCCAGGAATAAATGACAACACTTCCGGGATGCTTCTGGCTGATGTACGCTTAATGTCATCTGAATTAATAATGGATATGTTTCGGGAAGCTTCGGCAAAAGGAATATCAAACCTGTTTTCACTGATGGTAATGTTGGTCATTTCGATGGTTCTGATGGTATCTTCTTGTGCAGCAGCTATTTTGACACCCATCAAGAACACGATAAAAATAATGGATCTTTTCATTCTAACTAGTTGTTGGTTCGGGGTAATTTCTTAGAAGTTGCGAAAATAAGAAATATGTTGATGGTAAAACAATATGAAATCAATTCATATGGTATGAATGTAAATCAATAACCTCACGTTGGAATTTAATTATTGCAACAAATTTAGAATTCTGCTTACTAAATGTCGTTATTTGCACACCAAATCATGAGAAAAACAAATCCATAAAGACAAAAATGGTTAATGGATTTATTTTTCTTATGATAAATATTAAGGTACTCTTACATTTCCGTTACCTTTTACCAACCACTTGTAACTGGTCAGCTCTTCCAAAGCCATGGGGCCACGGGCATGAAGTTTCTGTGTGCTGATCCCAATTTCTGCTCCAAGACCAAATTGCGCACCGTCAGTAAAGGCAGTAGAGGCATTGGCATAAACAGCCGCCGCATCAACACTTTTTAAAAAACGGTTAATATTAAGTTCATTTTCCGAAATTATCGCTTCACTGTGCTTTGAACTATATTTTGCAATATGTTCCAGTGCTTCATCCATATTTTTTACTGTCTTCACTGAAAGCTTATAATCAAGAAACTCGGTTCCAAAGTGTTCCTGTTGAGCCGGAAACAACATATTATCAGGGTAAAATCCTTTTATGTATTTTATAGCCTTTTCATCTGCATAAATAAGTACATTAGAAGCTTGTAAAGGTTCCGTGATGTAATGGAGGTCTTCAAGTCGTTCTTCATGAATAATCAGACAATCCAATGCATTACAAACACTCACCCTTCTGGTTTTGGCATTGTTAATGATTTTGATGCCATTATCCAAATCGGCGTATTTGTCGAAATACGTATGTACAATTCCCGCTCCTGTTTCTATAACGGGGACTTTGGCATTCTGACGAACAAAGTCAATCAGCCGTTGACTACCACGGGGGATAATGATATCTACATAACCAACTGCATTTAATAGTTGGGCAGTGGCATCATGAGTGGGTTCTAACAGACAAGCTACATTACTATTGATCCCATTTTTTTCTAAAGCCTGATGAATGAGGCTTATAATAGCATCATTGGAATACCGGGCATCACTGCCACCTTTCAAAATACAGGCATTGCCTGACTTTATGCAGAGTGAAAACACATCGAAAGTGACATTGGGACGAGCTTCATAGATAATTCCTATTACACCAAGTGGTACAGTAACTTTAGTCAGTTCCATTCCATTGGGCAATTTTTTTCGGGACAAAGTCTTCCCAAGCGGTGATACAAGCTCAGAAACATTTTTTATATCTCCTACTATCCCATCCAAACGGTCACTGGTTAATTTTAGCCGATCATACTTTGGATCGTCGGGATCCATTCGGTCAAGGTCTTTTTTATTTTCGGCTAAAATATGTTCATAATTACCTCTTGTGATAGTGATTAAATCTTGAAGTACCTGCTTTATCTCAACATCATTCAATAGATTTAATTCACGGCTGGCTTTTTGTACTTCATAAAAAATATTTTGCATTGTCAATTGCTATTAAGTTATTACAATTTGATTAAATTAAATACAGGTAATCATAATGCACCAGGGGTTTTTGGTTTTTTTGGCCCAATTTTTCCAGTGCCTTTTCAAACCCATATTCTGCTTTGCCTAATCCTATGTAATTATCCTGTTCGTCAAATATTTTTACGATTTCACCTTTTTTAAACTGCCCTGTTATTTTTACCACTCCAATGGGAAGCACGCTAGTAGCTTTGGCTGATAACAAAGCGGTTTTAGCACCGATATTTACATAAACTGCTCCTTTTGCAAACCCTTCAGAATAAGCTATCCACTTTTTCAGATTAGTAGTAGTCCTTACAGGTAAAAAATGAGTCCCTTCAGGTTCACCGTTCAGAAGGTTGATCAAGGTATTTTCTTTAGCCCCATTTGCGATAAACACATGCATACCGGATTGGGAAACCTTTTTGGCGATATTGCATTTGGTTATCATGCCACCACGGCCAAAATTAGATTTTTTTGTTGAAACAAATTCGGAAAAGTCGATCTCGTCTGCTTTTATTGTAGAGATGATCTCACTACCTGCTAGAGCAGGATCACCCTTGTATACGCCATTTACATTGGTAAGGATAAACAATGCATCGGCATTTATCATAGAAGCCACCATCCCTGCCAATTCATCATTGTCAGTAAACATTAATTCAGTGACGGAAACTGCATCATTTTCATTTACTATAGGTATAATATTGTTTTGCAATAATGCCATAAAGCAATTTTTCATGTTCAAATAATGGATCCTGTCACGAAAATCTTCCTTTGTAACCAGTATTTGAGAACACAGATAATTTTCTATCTCAAAATAATGCGCCCACGTGTTCATTAATTTAACCTGACCGACAGAAGATAATGCCTGTCTTGCAGAGACAGTATCAAACTTTTCCGGGATCTTCACCATACTCCTTCCGGCAGCCACCGCACCTGATGAAATCAACACGACTTCAATATTTTGTTTTTTTAATGCGACAATTTGTTCTACAAGGTGACAGATCAAAGGGTTATTTAACAGACCTTTTTCATCAGCCAATACATTGGACCCCACCTTTACCGCAATTCTTTTAACTGAATTAATTTGCATATATCCATTTTGCCCATACTCAGACAATCGGGCAAAATTACTGAGATATAATTAATTCACAGATTATTCCACCGTAAAAATATCAATTAGTATCTCGGATTCTCAATTATAAAATATGAAAAATATTTTCATATTAACCTGTTGAGAATAAGACAATAACAAATATTTAAAAATAAAAATAGATTGGCACTCAAAACATCTTGTGTAGATTTACGTTTTTGGTACTTGGGTTAGTTACAATATAACAATGCAAAAACCTGCTTCAATGATGCAAAAGAAGAATATAATTATTTTTTTTGCAATATTTGGACACTTATGTAAAATAAATTGTAATTTTGAAGGCGATATATTTTTTATTTTTTAACCGCTATGTAAATGAAAGTACTATTATTTGATACCACACAGGCTTACCTGACACCAGGTGGCAAACAAAAACAAGTGCAGATGCTTTATGAACACCTTCCAAAAGTGGGGGTGGAGGTTGAATACGCAAGATGGTGGGATCCTGATCAAACATTCGATATTGCTCATTTTTTTGGTTACCGGGCACCTTATTTAATTGATCAGGTAAAGCAAAAGAATAAAAAGATTGTCCTGACCCAAGTGATGGATGTGCATACTAATATGACCGCTTTTCAAAAGTATTTTTTTGGGCTGAAGATGAAAATGGTGAATAATTATTTACCCCATCAGATTAGAGGAAAATTTGATGGCAGCAGCTTGAACAAATATGATGCCCTAGTATATATGCATAAATACGATTGGCTTAGTGCGATTAATATGTTTCAGGTGAATAAAAATAAAACACATATTATTCCTCATGCATTTAATATGCCCAAAAATATATCCGGCTTCTCCAAATTACCAGGTTTACCATCAAAATACCTTGTGTCTGTAGGATCCATAGTCCCGCGTAAAAGGCCATTGCTACTGGCACAATACGCCAAAGCAGCAAAGATACCTGTGGTTTTTATAGGTCCGGGCGAAGAGAGCAATCCCTATTACAAGCAGTTTAAAGGTCAAATTGATAATAAATACGTTTTCTATTTAGGTTTTGCAGACGAAACCACAAAAATGAGCGCATTAAATCATGCTTCAGGTTTTGTTTTATTAAGTACAGCTGAGAGTGGATGTATCGCTGTATATGAAGCCGGTTCATTGGGTTTACCTTTGTTACTGCCCAACATGCTATGGGCGAAAGCATATACCGATCCCACAGATTTATATCACTGTGACGTCGAGCAATCAAAGAAAGCGGTTCAACAACTTGCAGAATTTTTTGATATTGCGGAAAAAAGAGATCAACCCACCTTTAAAATCCATAGTTGGACTGAAATCGCCGAAATGTATAAAGAGGTTTATCAAAAACTATTACCCCCGGCAAAAAAGATCCTACCAAAGGAAGAAGGAATGCTGGTATAAACCAATTAAATTTTCATGATCGCAGGTCTGAATATCAATTTAGGGTGTTCAGACCTTTTTTTATTTCTATCAGGTATCGAGTAACAATATTGCTGCTGATAAGTTGATTATGGAAATTAAATTCTTCAAATATGATAATTTGGTTAGTACATATCGTTGTTGATGCTGTAGTAGTTTACCTGACGTCAAAAGCCATGACATCAGTTCAAGTCAGGAATTTTCGGACTGCGCTAATGGTGGCATTGATCATTGGCGTTTTGAGTTTTTTTATCGGGTGGCTAATCACTTTTGTTTTAAATGTAATGACGCTCGGTATTTTCTATTTCCTAGGTTTGGGTATCATTACCAGAACAATTGCTAATGCAGTGGTTATTGAGATCACTGATCAGTTTAGCAAGGGATTCAATACCAAAGGATTTCTACCATCATTGTGGTTGGCCATCATAATTGCTATAGCGGGCACTCTTGTCGACTGGATATTATTTTCGGCCAGTTAGAGCGCCCAAGGGCCTGAAAATGTGGGGATGATCTACATCATGTAAAAAAACTTCCCCACTTTTTATTCTATCACTTGCAAAAATTGGATTTTCAAGGTATGGCTCGATTTTTTCAAATATAAAGTGAAAATAATTTTTTAACCTAAATTCTAATATTATGCTACGTTATGCGCTTATATTTTTTATCATAGCCATCGTTGCTGCCATATTTGGCTTTGGTGGTATTGCTTCAGGTGCAGCTGCAATAGCTAAAATATTGTTTTTTATTTTTGTAGTTGTCTTTTTAGTAGTGTTGATCCTTGGATTGGCAAAAAGGTAACGTGATCCTAAATATAACATGAAGTGGGGGGCAAAATGATGGATGAGGAGTTAGTTAGCCTCCACTTCATTTTAACTTAATCCGTTTGTTTTACTAATCCCATTCTTACTCTTTAATCCTTCAATAACCTTCTTTTTGGAAGAATCGTCAGCATATTCAAAGAAGGAAATACGATGATCAGATAAGCGAACATGAGGGGAAATAAAATTTTCTACTTCATCCGCACCAAAATCTTTATGGAACAAAAAGGCATACCAAACATTCATGAAATTAAACCCCAACTTTTCTACCACAAATCCTTCCACCTGATCAAGATTTACTGTCTTATTGATGCCAGGCCATAATGGCCTTATCTTTTTTATTAATACTTGCCCCTGAGAAATCGTGATATGCTGTACTTCAAAACTTAATGAATAAGTAATCAGGAATAATACGATACTGGCAATAAGCACTATGCCAACGATGGTAAAAGCTGACAGCAGTTGAGTATTAATAACCTCCATATTTTTAATCAATACCACGAAAGCATAAGAAAGAAATCCTATAAATATCAAGGAAAGGATCAGAAAAAATGTACCAGCTGTAGTTAACCCGTTCGAACCTAAAGCCATGGTAAAATCAGGCTCTGGTTTACTATTTGTTTTTTGATTCATAGAAATGATATGTAATGATGGATATAATTGATTTAATACCGAAATGTTTTAAAATTAAATTCTTTTATGCATTCCTCCTTCTCAATTCAGAAAATGCAGAAAAAAAGCCTTTGGAAAAATCCAAAGGCTAAAACCAATAGAGTCCGAAGGTCTATTGAAACCCCGAATAAAAAGGATTTGAGCTATTCCAATTCGCAAAGATCCCCTGTTAACCCTGTTTTACCAAGGCCCCGACAAGTCGGGGTGAGGCCCAATTTTGAATCAGAATTTCACCCGGTAATCATTATAATGTTAGGTTCAACAAACAAATCCGACCCTCTATTGGTGTATTCTTAATATTTATTTTCGACCATGTAAAAGAACTATGTCTTTAATCAGTTCAACGAAATTCTTTCAGTGATGATTCAAAATTATAATTAAAAATTTTAAGAAGAAAGAATTATTTAGAAATCACTTGCATAAAGCAAAAGATAGAAGTAATTTTTTGCCAAAATAATACCTGATAATTTTTAGTACAATTATAGCGTACCGAAATGAAGAACATATATTTTACACCAGGGCCTTCAGAACTTTACTTTACGGTACCTGACCATATTAAACAAGCCATAAAAGATGATATCCTCAGTATTTCTCATAGAAGTAAAACTTTTGAAAAGATTTACAGTAAAACTGTGGAAAATTTAAGAGCACTGTTGGGGATCCCCGAAGAATTCACCATTCTTTTTACGCATTCTTCCACGGAGACCATGGAAAAAATCATGTTGAACCTAGTCAATTCTTATTCTTTTCATATAGTAAATGGCCCTTTTGCCAACCGTTTTTTTCAAGTGGCTAACCAAATGGGGAAACAATCTAAAAAACTAGAAATTGCGTCTCATCAAAGCCCTAACTTGAAAAAGCTTTTGGTTTCCGATTCTTTTGATCTCATCACCATCACCCAAAATGAAACCAGTTCCGGATTAGCTTATCCGTTAGATGAAATATACCAAATCAAGGCTGCATTTCCTGAGAAACTATTGGTAGTAGATGCTGCATCTGCATTGCCATATGTTAATTTTGATTACAGTCAAATTGATTCCCTCTTCTTTTCGGTCCAATATGGGTTTGGATTACCTGCCGGCCTTGCAGTGTGGCTGGTAAATCAGAACTGTATAGAAAAAACCCAGGCAAATATTAAAAATGACAAAATTGCTCATGGTTATCATTCTCTTGACCGGTTTTATTTGAAAGCGTTGAAAAACCAGACACCTGAAACACCAAATATTCTCGGGATTTACCTATTATCGAAGGTAACAGAGGACATGCTCTTGAAAGGAATTGATCAAATCAGGAGGGAGACCGATTACAAAGCAGCACTTTTATACCACACGCTTGAAAACCATCCCAAATTAAACTGTTTTGTGAAAGAAAAAAAATACCGTTCTAAAACCATCATTACAGCAGAAACAGTGATGCCTTCGAATGAGATTATTTCTACATTTGCTAAAAAAGGGATGATTTTGGGTGCTGGTTATGATAAATATAAATTTAAACATATCCGAATTGGCAACTATCCAGCACATTCCAAAGAACAAATCGAGATATTAACAGATTATTTGAATACCTGGTGAATGACCTAAAATCAGGAACGGAAAAATCAAATTTATTTCAGGCCAGATCTATCAAATCCATTGTATTCTGAGCTTTTTGTCCTATTTTTAAGACTCCATTTATCCTATACACTTACGGGCAAGAAGTTATGAGATTATTATCATTTATTATAGTTTCATTCATAACTATAACTATTACCATATTATTAAATCTACGAATAAACGACCTCCCTCCGTTAGGCAAATTCCTTGATCCGTTTTCGGGTTTCTGGCACAATAGTGCACTTATTGAAGATATGCCGACCGAACTTCAACTTGAGGGATTGAAAGAAACTGTTACAATTACCTATGATAAAAATCTGATCCCTTACATTTTTGCTGAAAATGAAGAAGACCTTTATTTTGCCCAGGGATATGTAATTGCCAGTCACAGGTTATGGCAAATGGAGATCATTACCCATTTTGCTGCTGGTAGGTTATCCGAAATTTTTGGTGACTCACATCTCGATACCGATCGTTTTACACGTAGAAAAGGACTTCCATATGGTGCCCGAAATGCTTATGAGGCCATGTTAAAAGATTCTGTTCTGTTTCCATTGGTTGAAAGCTTTAGCAAGGGGGTAAATGCTTACATTTCAGCGTTGGAATACCGAAGTTATCCAATAGAGTATAAACTGCTACATTATCAGCCAGAAGAATGGTCTCCTTATAAAACAGCACTTTTGCTAAAATATATGGCAGATAACCTGTCCAGAACAGAGCATGACCTGCAAAATACCAATGCCCTTAATTTATTCGGTAAAGATACATTTGATATTTTTTTCCCGGAACGTTATTCTTCTAATGCACCGATTATACCCAAAGGGACCAAATGGGGTTTCAGATCTCTTAAAAAGGATCAGGCAGATCCTGAATATTTTAAAAAATCAATAAATTCAGATTATCCTCAACCCAATCCAGATAACGGAAGTAATAACTGGGCAGTAAATGCTGGTAAAACTGCTGGAGGTGCTCCCATTCTGGCAAATGATATTCACCTCGATTTAAACCTTCCCGGCATCTGGTTTTTAATGCAATTATCAACTCCTGATATGCGGGTATTTGGCGGAACCTTGCCCGGAGCACTTGGTGTAATCACAGGTTTTAATGATTCCATTGCATGGGGGGTAACCAATGCCAAACAAGATGTGGTAGATTGGTACCGAATAAAATTTAAAGATCAATACAAAGAGAGCTATTTATATGGGGATGAGTGGCTAAATACCGAAAAAATTGTTGAAGAAATTAAAGTAAGGGATCAGGGAGTATTTTATGATACGATTTTATTCACGCATTTGGGACCGGTGGTATTTGATGATCATTATCAACCTGAAAATGGTCTTAAGGATTTTGCCATGCGTTGGACTGCCCATGATTCATCGTTGGAACAAAAAACATTTTATCTGATCAACAAGGCAAAAAATTTTCAAGAATACACCAATGCATTAAATTATTATGATGCACCAGCCCAGAATTTTATTTTTGCCAGCAAAAAAAGGGAAATAGCGATCAAAGTCACCGGTAAATTTCCCTTGAAATGGCCAGGCCAGGGTAAATTTTTGATGGATGGCAGCAATCCGGTACACGAATGGAAAGAGTTTGTGCCCAAAGAACATCTACCTCAGTCATATAATCCAAGTACGGGGTTTTTATTTTCGGCTAATCAATATCCGGTAGACTCATTATATCCCTATTACGTGTATGACCATCATTATGAACACTTCAGAAACAGGCGATTACAGGAAAGGTTGTCAGCTATGACAAGGATAACACCTGTAGATATGATGCGTTTGCAAAATGATAACTTTAATTACAAAGCTTTTTTATCCCTGCAATTCCTTTTATTAAAAATGGACACACTTGCTTTTAATGAAAAGGAGAATGAGAACTTTCAGATATTGAAGAATTGGGATTATATGAGCGATGCAAATAAAAAAGCTCCAGCAATTTATGAGATGTGGTGGTCTATTATTACAAATAAACTATGGGATGAATTTGATAGAAATGATATTGTCCTAAGCAAACCAAATGACAATACAACCATCTCGCTGATCAAAAAATACGAAAATCTGCCTATTTATGATATACGTGAAACACCTGAAGTAGAAAATCTTAAGGGGATTATTAAAAAATCATTCACTATCACAACAGATTCAATTGATAGGTGGGAAACTTCGACTGGGCAAACGTATTTATGGGGTGATTATAAATCGACCAATATTATGCATTTGTTAGGTCTATCATCGCTTAGTCATGAAAATGTAATGGTGGGAGGTGGAAGGAATATTATAAATGCCAATTCAGGAAAACATGGCGTATCCTTAAGAATTGTTACTGAGCTGCAACAGAATTCTAAATGTTGGGTGATTTATCCTGGAGGTCAATCGGGGCATCCCGGAAGTCCATTTTATGATAATTTAATTAATCTCTGGCGGGGTGGGAAATATCTGGAAGTACAATTGATGGATTTACCTGAAGACCAAAATTCTGACTATTTTATACAAAAACTTCAACCTGATTGATATATTAATATGCTATTCCTATTAAAAGTTGCCTTAATCGCTGCTCTAAGTTATGCGGGATCCTTGTTTTTCCCATGGTGGATTGTTGTAGTAGCTGCATTTCTGGGAGGTGCCATTATTCCCTCTAAAATGATTAATTCATTTTTAAGTGGATTTCTCGGGGTCGGGTTATTGTGGCTTGTATTTGCATGGTTATCTGACATGCGCGCTGATTCTATCATTAGTGACCGGATTGCTCCTTTATTTCAATTGGGGGAACCAGCAATGATAATCCTGGCTTCTGCATTAATAGGTGGAATAATTGGTGGCATGGGTGCTTTGTCTGGTGATTTGTTTAAACGGCTTTTCCCAAAAAAGGATAAGGACATGTATAGGTAGGGATGCAAAATGGGCTCTCAAGTTTGATCATTTGGAGGGAATCAACTCAAGAGCCCTTGCATTAACAACCAGCTATGTAAATATTAATTTACAAAAGCTGTGCCAAAATATTTCATTTATTAAAAACAGCGAAAATAGCCTTTTTGATTGCCAATTGTGAAAAAAGTGATACAGCAAAGAGAAAAAATTTCCACATCTGGGAATTTATCTCCCATCAATGATCCTGTTTAAAAGTTTGTTGATGCTCCTCCCCCATCCCATCCAAGCATTTTTGTACGCCTATTACATATCCCTTCCGCTCTCCAAATTGATACCCATAATTGAAACTTATGATCGAAATAACGAGAATTACAATGAAAGCCACCATTATATAATTGAACTTCTTAAAATTTGACATGATCAATCCGATTATTATTCAGGTTCAAAGTTACCTGATCTGATGTTTCTTTTGATTCATTTATAAATAAATCCATCAAACCAAAAAAGTACCATTTTTGGAAAATTATAACCCTGTGAAAAAATCATAAAAGAATAGTGAATACTTAAATCACCTTTTGATCACCGCTTGCCCATTATTAATTTTTTCAGCCATTGACCAAATAGACTCCTTACTTACCAAATCCCGGTATTGGTTCCTGATTTTAGCAAATTCATTATGTATCGGACATGGATTTGCTGCAGAACACTCCTTTAAACCCAGTCCACATTTTGTAAAAGTATCTGTGCCCTCCATTGTTTCCACTATTTTGATCAAAGGAATTGGGGCTTCAGCGGAATCAATATAAAAACCACCGCCAGGTCCTTTAGAGGATTTGAGAATGCCTCTTTTGACCAAAACCTGCATTACTTTTCCGGTATAAGGTTCGGGAGCTCCAATTTCTTTGGCAATCTCCCGGAATCCTGTATGTTTTTGCCCATTGGCCTTAATAAATATCAAGGCACGAATGGCATATTCTGTGGCTTTGGATAAAAACATTGATCAGTTTTGAAATATTTGTTTTTCCAGATTTACTGCTTCTGGAAATAAGATGTTATTCTCAAGATGAATATGCAAATGTAAATCATTTTGAAATTCTTTCAATTTGTGAAAAGCCACTTTATAAGTATTACAAGCATCTTGTGGAAACTGAAAATCATTGGTAATTTCCTGTATTCTTGCAAAACGGTCACCTTCATTTTCATGCTCGTTCAACATTTCGGAAATCACGGAAGATATTTGCTGTTGATCAATGGCATTTCCTGTCTTCTTCGACTCTTCCATCTTAAGTACAAAGGGGAACAAAATCTCCTCTTCTTTCTTCATATGTTTTGCCAACTCATCTTCTGAAATCAAAAATTCTTCCAAAACCTCTATCAATTCAGGATGATTAGATCCATGCACAGAAGCAATTTTCTTCAGATATTCCCGTAAAATTGGCGCATTATTGAGCACATACGCATGGTGCCGGGTTATAATTATATCGATTAGTTCAGCAAGACTTTTCTGATGATAATCTACCACACCTTTTGAAGGATTGGAAAGGATATACGTAAGTTCTCCGATTAACTTCTCTTGATCCACTTTCTTTTTGCTGCAGGCTTCTGCAATGGTCATCCCTCCACCGCAGCAGAAATCAATTCTGAATTTTTTAAAAATATCTGCCGTACGATAATCCTCCGCCACTATCTGCCCTACTTTTTGTTCTGCGTTTACTTTCATTTTGACTTCGTTTAAGTTGTAATTAGAATTAGTTTTTTGCAAATATACAAATAAAAGACTAATTTATCTTTTATTATTTTGTTTTAACAACAATAGTTATCTAATGCCGTTCATTAAATAAAGGACTCGTGTGTCTTTTATTGTTTAGTATAAAATTTATTATTTATGAAAAAGCTGTTAAAATTAAAATCAACCAAAAAAGTCTTAATCAAATTATTAACCATACTAATGTTTTTAACTCCTGTCGTTTCATGGGCTCATTGCGATTCCTATGATGGTCCGGTGATTCAAGATGCTTTAAAAGCCCTGGAAACCAATGAAGTTCAACCAGTATTAAAATGGATAGATGCCATACATGAAGAAGAGATAAAGGATCTATTTTATAAAACGGTGGATTTGAAAACAGATAAAAAGGCATATGAGCTGGTTGAAAAACACTTTTTAGAAACACTTGTAAGGCTGCATCGTGAAGGTGAAGGAGCACCTTATACGGGTTTAAAACCAGCTGGTACGGTCAAACCAATTGTAGTTCTTGCTGATAATTCCATAGAAAAAGAAAGTGCAGATGATTTATCTGAAAAGTTAATTGCTCATTTACAGAATGTCATGAATGAAAAATATAGTGTGGTTATGGAAAAAAAGCACCATAAAAATGAAAATGCCCTGAAGGGAAGGGATTATGTGGAAGCCTATGTGGAATATGTTCATTTTCTGGAGGCTATTCATGACATGATCGAACATGGCTCAATCTCCCATAATCATTAAATCCCGGATAAGTCCGCTATATGATCCAAATCATAAAAGATCAATATAACATAAGCCTAATTTTGATAATATGAGTTCACGACGTAAAACTATAAATGTTGAAAAATGAAAAAAATTAATTTGCTATTGTTGTTGAGTGCATTCCTTTTCGCTTGTGGTGGTAATAGTGGAAAAGATGAATCACAAACTGTAAAAGCTCCGGCAACAGAAAACACAGATCCCATGAAGAATAAGGGAATCGGACCTGTAACTAATCTGACATTAACGGAGATTGATCAGGATATGGTTGCGGAAGGTAAAACTATATTTGAAAATATGTGTACTGCCTGCCATAAAGCTGATAAGAAATTTATCGGGCCTTCACCAAAAGATATTCTTGATAGAAGAACACCGGAATGGGTGATGAACATGATCTTGAATCCGGAAGAAATGGTAGAAAAAGATCCCATTGCCAAACAATTACTTATTGAACATAATGGTGCCCCTATGGCTAATCAAAACCTTACTGAGGATCAGGCCAGAAAAGTACTGGAATATTTCAGAACATTGTAACCCCTCAACACCAATATTTATGAAAAAATCTTTATTTTCTCTGATTGTATTAGCTGCTGTAACCATAGCAGGATGTGGTAAAACCGGAAGCAGCTTAAATAATGATGCTGCATCTCAAGTATATGTAAAACCAGGTGATCACGATGACTATTACGCTTTTATGTCAGGTGGTTTTAGTGGTCAATTGTCAGTTTATGGCCTGCCTTCGGGTAGATTATTTAAAGTAATCCCAGTATTTTCTCAGGATGCGGAAAAAGCTTACGGTTACAATGAAGAGACAAAACCATTACTGGAAACCTCATATGGCTTTGTTCCCTGGGATGATGCCCATCACCCTCAATTGTCACAGACAGATGGCGTTCCTGATGGAAAATGGATCTTTATCAATGGGAATAATACACCGCGAATTGCCCGAATTGACCTTTCCATATTCGAAACAGTAGAAATCATAGAAATCCCCAACAGTGGCGGAAATCATAGTTCACCCTTCACTACAGAAAATACGGAATATATAGTGGCGGGAACACGATTTAGCGTACCCATTCCACAGGAAGATGTGGCTATTAATACCTATAAAGAAAATTTTAAAGGTTCTTTGACATTTATTAGTGTTGCTGAAGAGGGAAAAATGGATGTCGCTTTCCAGGTAATGATGCCAGCCTTTGATTATGACCTTGCACATGCCGGTAAGGGCAAATCACACGGATGGGTATTTTTCACTACTTATAATACTGAAGAAGCACATTCCTTACTGGAAGTAAATGCTTCTCAAAAAGACAAGGATTTTATAGCTGCAGTTAACTGGAAAAAAGCAGAAGAATACCTGGCACAAGGAAAATTCAAAGAGATGCCCGCAGAATATCTGAGAAACTATTATGATGAACATACCCAAACAGCCTATTCTGAAGAACATAAGAGTGTAAAGGTATTAATTCCTTCAGAGTGTCCGGGTCTTGTATATTTTCTGCCTACCCCTAAATCCCCGCATGGGGTGGATGTGGATCCGACTGGAGAATATATCGTTGGAAATGGCAAATTATCAGCTGATTTATCAGTTCATTCATTTGACAAAGTTTTACAAGCTATTGAAAATGAGTCGTTTGAAACAGAAGTGGCAGGTATTCCTGTGTTGAAATATGAAGAAATCCTAAGCGGCGTGGTTAAACAGGCAGGCCTTGGCCCGTTACACACTGAATTTGATGGTAAAGGAAATGCCTATACGTCATTTTTCATCAGCTCAGAGGTGGTGAAATGGAATCTTGAAACAAAAGAAGCCGTGGACAGAGTTCCCAGTTATTATTCAATTGGTCATCTCATGATTCCAGGTGGTGATTCAAAAAAACCATGGGGGAAATATCTGGTGTCATTAAACAAGATTACAAAGGATCGTTATTTGCCTACAGGACCTGAGCTGGCGCATTCAGCACAATTATATGACATCTCTGGGGAAAAAATGAAATTATTGCTCGACTTTCCTACTATAGGTGAACCTCATTATGCACAGGCATTACCGGCTGACCTGGTAAAAAAGCGGGAAGTGCAATATTTTAAGCTCGAAGACAATCACCATGCACATGTTACAAAAAAGCCATCGGATGCACGGATGGAAAGAGATGGAAATGTTGTGAGAGTATATATGACTACCATAAGAAGCCATTTTGCCCCTGATAACCTGGAAGGCATCAAAGCTGGTGATAAAGTTTATTTCCATGTCACTAATCTTGAGCAGGATTGGGATGTACCTCATGGATTTGCTGTGATGGGTGCCAATAATGCTGAGCTGTTAATCATGCCTGGCCAAACGGAAACCCTGCTTTGGGAACCTAAAAAACCGGGAATTTACCCATTCTATTGCACAGATTTTTGTTCGGCTTTACATCAGGAAATGCAGGGATATATCAGGGTATCTCCAGCCGATTCAAATATTGCCCTAAAATGGTCACTTGATGAATAAAAATAGGTAGAAATGGGATTGGGACAAATAGTTGAGCTGATATCCAGCTCAACTATTCTTTAACCTTAAAATAAAATGAAAAAAAAATCAAGTTGGTTATTCTTATTGGCAGTACTCCTACCACTGGTATTGTTCATCTTCCCCATGTGGCGTATCACACTTACCGCACCTCAATATCCGGGTGGAGTTACTATGTATATCTGGATATCACAAATAACCGGCGAAACACCGAGTACCCTTCAGAATATTAATATCCTGAACCATTACATAGGCATGAAATTTATCGAACCTGATAATATACCGGAGTTAAAATATTTCCCAATAGTGATTCTTTCAATGGTAGGTTTGGGAATAATTGCCTGGTTTACCAAAAACAGCAAAGCCTTTTTGGCATGGACAGTGACATTATCTATATTAGGGATACTGGGAATCTATGATTTTTACACCTGGTTGTATGATTATGGCCATAACCTCGATCCAAAAGCACCCATAAAAGTAGAAGGAATGACCTATCAGCCACCCTTGATAGGTACGAAGTGGCTGCTTAATTTTAAAGCCGATTCCTGGCCTCATATTGGTGGAATTGCTTTGGGAATTGCGATCCTTTTAGGATTTGCAGCATATTTCGTTTCCAGAAAAGAAAATAAAATTAAAAAAGAATCACACCAGCCAATATCAGGAATAACGAATCCGGCAATAGCTTTTTTCTTGTTTGGTTTCCTGATGTTTTTTTCTTCATGTTCAACTGAAAAAGTACCCATTGTATATGGTGAAGATCAGTGTGTTCATTGCATGATGACCATAGTACAACCACAATACGGTACTGAAATTATGTCTACAAAGGGAAAGGTTTTTAAATTTGATGCCATAGAATGTCTGATTGATTATGCTAAAAAAGGGGGAATTGCCGAAGAAGATATAAAAATGGAATATGTAACCCCCTATAGTAAGCCAGAGCAATTGACTGACGCAACCCAATGTTATTATCTGCAATCCCCAAACCTTCCCAGTCCAATGGGACGATTCCTTACGGCACTTCAATCGAAAGAAGAAGCTGAACAATATCAGCAGGATTTTGGCGGAGATATTTATTCCTGGGAGGAGTTGAAACTGAATTTTGATAATTTACCAACTATACATCACCAACATTAAATCTGACGGTTATGAGGTTTGGGATAATATTTATATTTTCATTCATAATAAATGCGACTTTAATAGCAGGTGATACTTTAGTCGTGTCACCCAATGAGAAAATTAAAACCATTGCTAAAGCAGTCTCCATGAGTGCCAATGGAGATATAATTGTGGTAATGCCGGGGATATATTTTGAAAATAATATTGTAATTGATAAGCCCCTGCACATTCTTGGTGTGGAATATCCAATTATAGACGGTTCTGAAAAGGAAGAAGATGTTTTTCAGGTATTCAGCAATCATGTCACCATTGAAGGTTTGCATATCCAAAATGTAAAGACAAACTACCTTAAGGAATTGGCGGGAATTACCCTTTCCAATGTTCACTCCTGCACGATCAAAAACAACCGGTTAACCAATACCTTTTTTGGTATTTATCTGAAAAAAGTAACTCAAAGTGAGATCACTGGGAATGAACTCATTGGTAATGCTACCGATGAAGCCTCTTCTGGAAATGCTTTGCATATGTGGTATTGCAAAAAAATTACCATTTCCGGCAATACACTCAAAAAACATCGTGACGGTATATACATTGAATTCACTGATTCAACAACGGTAGTGGATAACCATTCTGAGGACAATCTGAGGTATGGCTTACATTATATGTTTTCTAACCATAATCAATTTATACATAATGCCTTTATCGCCAATGGAGCCGGAGTAGCAGTGATGTTCTCACAAAAAATGGTGATGAGAAACAACCGTTTCATTAATAATTGGGGAAGTGCCGCCTATGGCATGTTATTAAAAGAGGTAAGGGATGGGATCATTTCTGAAAACACTTTCAAAAAAAATACGGTAGGAATCTTTGCGGAAAGTGCCAACAGGCTGATGTTCGAAAACAATGATTTTATAGAAAATGGCTGGGCCATGCGCATGCTTGGAAGCTGCAGAGAAAATACCATCTCTAAAAATAATTTTATCAGTAATACTTTTGATATCGCAACCAATTCATCACACAACCCAAACCTTTACACAGGAAATTATTGGTCAGGCTATACCGGTTATGATCTCGAAAAAAATGGCATAGGAGATGTCCCCTATCATCCGGTTACCCTTTTTTCATACTTAGCTGAAAAGGTTCCTGAATCAATCGTACTACAAAGAAGTTTATTTGTGCACATGATCAATTTTGCAGAAAAAGTGGCACCTGCAATGACACCCAAAGAACTAAAAGACGAACATCCTGTAATGAAACCTATAAAAAGATGATCATTATTAAAAACATAGAGAAATCGTTTGGCAAACTGAAGGTACTGCAAAAAATCAGTGCTGAGGTTAAACCATCGAAAATCACTGCTGTTCTGGGCCCTAATGGATCTGGCAAAACAACGTTGATCAAAAGTATGCTCGGCATGGTAATTCCTGACAGGGGTGAAATAATTATCAATGAACAGCCGGTTAAGAATAACTGGAAATATCGATCAATGATCAATTATATACCACAAATTAATACATTTCCTGAAAACCTGACGATTAATGATGTGATGAAATTGTTGACCAACGTTAGAAATCAGAAAGGTCATCCGGAATATTTTATTGATGCATTTGAACTGGAAGGTTTTCTGAACAAAAGGATAAAGCATTTGTCAGGTGGTACAAAACAAAAGGCCAATATCATGTTGGCTTGCATGTTTGACAATGAGGTCATCATTATGGACGAACCTACTTCCGGATTGGATCCGGTTGCTATGATCCGACTAAAAGAATTTATCCGCTTAAAAAAGAAAGACGGAAGAACAATACTCTTTACCACCCATATCATGTCGCTGGTAGAGGAAATTGCTGATGAGATCATCTTTCTTCTTGAAGGTGAGATTTACTACCAGGGGAATCTGTCAATGTTAAATGCCATGTGCGAATCAAATAATCTGGAGCAATCTATTGCTTATATTTTAAGGAAATCAGATCTTAAACAACAACCTATTAAACCGATCCAAAACCATGTTAAAAGTCTGGCAATACAGCATATATGATCTGGCAAGAAACCGCTGGACTTATAGTTATTTTATTATCTTCCTGGTTATGGCAGTGGCATTGTTACAAATGAGTGCTTCCATGAATATGGCGGTAGCCAGTCTGCTCAATATCATTATCATCCTGGTACCATTGATAAGTACTGTGTTCGGGGCAATCTATTTTTATCATTCGAGGGAATTTCTTGAGCTATTGTTATCTCAACCTATCAAAAGAAGATCATTGTTTTTGGGACACTATTTGGGAATGGCCACCTCCCTGTCATTAAGCCTGGTAGCCGGTTTAGGAATTCCATTCTTATTTTATGGTTTATGGGAATCAGGTCAGTCGGGAGCATTTCTCAACCTGATGCTTGTAGGTGTGTTTCTTACTTATACCTTTTCCGGATTGGCCTATCTTATTGCAATCACCAATGACAACCGGGTAAAAGGTTTTGGTCTGGCCATATTTGTCTGGTTGCTATTGGCAGTGTTGTATGACGGAGTTTTCATGCTTTGTCTGGTCATGTTTGAAGATTACCCATTGGAAAAATTCTCTTTATTTGCTACTATTCTTAATCCTATTGATTTGTCAAGAATTATCATCATGCTAAAATTAGATGTGGCTGCATTATTGGGTTATACAGGTGCGGTTTTTAATAAATTCTTAGGAACAGGTCAAGGTTATATTATTGCCCTATCTGTGCTTCTGCTGTGGACTATCTGGCCGGTGCTTTTATACCTGAGAATTGCAGGAAAAAAAGATTTCTAACGATACAAGAATAAAAATTTATATATGAATAAAATTTTGTTATTTACATTCATTATCGCCGTCATGGCATGTGGACACCAACAAGAAAAAGGTCATCATCATGCTATTGAAGCTAATGATTTTCCGGAAATGAATACCAACCAAGGCGAAAAATGGGAAGCAAATGAAGCCACGAGTGCAGGTGTCAATAATATGTCAGATTACGTGAAAAATTTCCAACCTGAAAATGATAGATATGACTCACTTGCTCAAAAACTGGAATTTGAGTACCAGGGAATTATCAAAAATTGCACAATGAAAGGTGAAGGGCACCAACAATTGCATAACTTTTTGATCCCTATCACACATTATTTGGACATCTTGAAAGAAGGGCATAAGGACGAACAAGCAAAAGCAGTTCAACAACTGGATAAGCATTTAAGGATGTATAATGATTTTTTTAAATGATCTCCTGTTTTTAGCGTTGCAACACACTTAAAATTCTTTTAACAATCTGGTATAGCAAAATTCGGCTTTGCAACACTCTCTCATACATTAGATTTTAATGTATGAGTACTTTTTAAAACTATGAGGTAAACAGGTAGAATTGCATTGATTATATATCATTTATCAATTGTACGACCCACGTTGGGGACAACATTGAACCTTGAACTTTAATCATGGAACTTTCCTTGAACCTCCATTCCTGCCAATAGCGTATAAACCACCAATAGCGTCATTCCTGCGAAGGCAGGAACCTCCTGATGGTAGCACAAATATTTGAATAAAACCAAAAATGACTGACAACATTGGCTAACAGCACTTTTCAAACCTGAGTACAAAACCCGGGAGATCCCTGTCTACACAGGGATGACGTCAACGTTATGATCTCGGTATTTGCATGTTCTCCATATTTTACGCTAAAGCTGAACCCGAATGGGTTCATATGTTTATTGTAAATGTCCGTAGATAATACCCTGAAGGTGGTCGCATGTTAACTTGCCAAGCATGCACAAAAGCATTCATAGCATCAATCATATCCATTCAAAAAGATACTCATCTTTAAACTCAATTTCAAATCGCGATAAAAATTCCAAATACTCTTGTTTAAAGGTTTTCTTCTTGTGATGTTCCTTTTGAGTATTAATATACCTTATAACACTGGCTAATGAGGAATGGCTGTAGGAAAAAGCCCCATATCCTTCTTGCCATCCAAATTTGGTTCTTAACAATTTCTTTCCCTTTACGAATTCATTCGAAGATTTCTTGATTTCCCGCACCAAATCAGACAGGCAACAAATAGGTTTCATACCGATCAAAAAATGTATATGGTCCGGAACGCCATTAATAGCAAGCATTTTCTGGCCTTTGTTCTGTACAATTCCTGTTATATACTTATATAATTCTTCCTCCCACTCTGAGTGGATAAGACTATTTCTCCCGCTAACAGCGAAAACAATCTGAATGTAAATTTGTGAAAATGTGCCTGCCATGGATTTATTATTTTTACTTATTCTTAATATTATAAATAAAAATAATAAGACTTACATTTCCAGCAACTTTCTTTCGCAATTCATACGACTCCTTAGGAGTCGATTCCTTCTACAAATCTTCTGCTATAAACATGTGAACCTTTCAGGTTCTAAGACCACAGTTTCTTCAATGACTAGATCAGTTTATATTATTTTGTTCAAAATATAGCTGTTAATAAGTTCATATTTTAACTCTAAAGCTGAACCCGAATGGGTTCACATGTTTATAGTAAAATGTCCGTAGATAATACCGACCCCAATGGGGTCGAATATTAAGCTCCTTATGTTAACAGCTAAAAGCAGTTCAACAACTGGATAAACATTTAAGAATCTATAGTGACTTTTTTGAATGATCTTATCTGTAAACTTTTCGGTTTTTGATAAATAATTTGCCCTGTTGTTCCAATAATTTAATGGTTCTTATCACGGTTTCTACCCTCAGACCTGTCATATCAGCTATTTGCTGTCGGGTAAAGGGAACTTCAAAAGGCTGCTCCTGTGGGTTTTGGCTACTTTGTTTTAAATAGTCAATGAAAGCAATGATCCTGTGATCAGGCGCATAGCTGGATATGCCTCTCATAATAGTGGCCTTGTAGTGTATTCTTTGTGATAACTTGACAGTAAAAGCAAGATGAAGTTCAAAGTTATCTTTTAACAATTCTAAAAATCTTTCCCTTGCCAATTTCCATACTACAGCATCTTCCACTGCTACCGCATTACTTGGATAATTTAATCCGGCGAATAAGGGTGGCTCGCCAAAGCTTTCACCCTGCGCAAACATGCCCTGAGTGAATTCTTGTCCATCATCACTGAAGTTCACCATTTTTACTGTTCCGGAAAATACTTCAAAGTAATGGAGAGCTGGTTCTCCTTCGTAAAACAAGAATCCCCCTTTTTTCAGACTTACTTGTCTGCCACCATATTTTTCAAACAATTCCGAACTTATCATCAGATCAAAATTAACAAAATATACTATATGATCACGATCATAAAAACAATTGTTTCAGCAATTGAATTTTGTATGATAAAGCACGGCAAATGAATATTATCAAGAAAGTTTCTATTGTTCCCTTTGTGCTCCTGGGTTTAGTCACCGGAGTCATTTCAGGTTGGTACAGAATTGGGTGGATAGATATACCAGCCGGCTATGCGGGACAACACGGGGTAATTATGGTTGGAAGTTTTCTGGGTACACTGATTTGTCTCGAAAGGGCTATAGTCATAAAAAAGAAACTCATATTTCTCATTCCACTAATAAGTGGTTTGAGCATCCTGTTCTTCCTGCTCGGATTTCCCATACCAGCTAAAGTGGCTTTGATTATTGCAGGGGCCGGATTATCGGCCATGTTTGTTTATTTTTATCAGAAGACCAAAGAGTTGTATCATATCATTATGCTGGCAGGGGCACTTTGTTGGCTGATTGGCAACATTCTCTTACTGATCAAAAACCAATTTATAATTTCAACCGGATGGTGGGTAGGTTTTTTATTCCTGACCATTGCTGGTGAGAGGCTGGAGCTCACCAAGTTTCTTCCTATCAGTCGTTTTAAGATCTCTATACTGGTAACATCCATGAGCCTCTTTATCATTGGGCTTTTGCTCCCGTTTCATGGCATCGGGAAGTATTTTCTGGCTGCCGGATTAATTGTTTCTGCTTTATGGCTACTGAAATATGATATGGCTGGCAAAGCTTTAAAAAAAGAAGGGTTGAGCAGATTTTCGGCTACCGCTTTAATAGCGGGATATGGCTGGTTGTTGATCAGTGGTATTTTATTTGCCAGGGGGCAAATGTTTGGATACCTCTACGATGC
>JAEWLI010000028.1 GCA_023393375.1 Bacteroidota bacterium | reverse complement strand
AACCAATACAGCCCTTCATTACCTGTATTGATACCGGCAGAAAAATTCATATCCAGCAAAGTAACATCAAATTCATGTTTTCTTAGCTCAGCATGGATCTGATTGGGATTCGATATGCACACCACCTGATTAAATTCATATTGAAGCAGGAGGTTCATCGCACTCAGTGCACTTTTGTTGTCATCTACGACTAAAATATTTCCGGTCTTCATAAAAGTAACAGTATGGGAAAGTTGCTTTCCCAAATTTACAGTAGAATATTTATCAAATTTAAAGTGTCAATAAATTTTACAGTGTCCTGTCTAATAATTGACAGGTTTGAAAATGCAAATCTGCCTTAAAGTGCTGTAAATCAGCGATATTTACAATTGGCATTGTGGTTGACATTAGGTTGTGTATATGAAAAAATTGGTATTCCTCATATTATTTATAAGCAGTTTCAGGCTTTCGCTGGGTCAAACTAAATGGACCTATCAGGAGTGCATTCTTTATGCTCTGGAGAATAATCTGGAACTGGTCAATTACAATTATCTTATTGATCGCCACAAACTGAATTATAAATCAGCATTGGGAAATTTTCTGCCATCGGTAAGTGCTGATGCTGGTTATAATATCAATATCGGTAAAACTGTCGATCCAAATACCAACTCGATCATCGAAAGGGATTTCTTTTCCAACTCCTATGGTATTTCCGGAAGTCTTGTACTGTTTAGTGGTTTCAGGAAATTCAACCAACTATCATTTGAAAAATATAACCTTGCTGCCACAAAAGAAACTGTAGATAGTGAAAAAAACCGGATTGCTTTTCAGGTACTCGAAGCGTATACCCTGCATCTGATTCAGAAAAGATTATGGGAAATTCAGAATGATCAGGTCGATCTGGCGAAACAGGAGCTATACCGGATTGAGAAAAACATGGAGCTGGGGTTGGTTTCAGGAAGTGAATTGCGTGATGCTGAAGCACGATTAGCACAGGATGAATTCTTACTGGTGCAGTTTCATAATCAACAAAAAAAGTCCGAGTTTTCACTGAAACGACTGATGAACCTTCCTGTGGATTCATCCATACTTGTTGAAGATATCGATATGATTGCCAATTCATCTGGTCAGATTCCCGATAGTTTATATCAACAGGCACAAGTGATTCTTCCATCTATCAAAGCCTTAAATTATCAGTTGGAAGCAGCTAAAAAGAGTGTCAGTACTGCAAAATCCTATCTTTCACCAACCTTGTCAGTTTATGGAGGGATTAATACAGGTTATTACGAAACTTTAACCAATGAACAGGGGGACATTGTCCCTTTCAGATCTCAAATGGATAACAATATGCGCATGAATTATGGTTTGTCATTGCAAATCCCCATATTTTCAGGTTTTCAACGACGGATAAATATTCAACAATCCACAGTAGCAAGAGCACAAGCAAAAAATAATCTCGATATAGGTTTAAGAAATTTGAATTATGAAATAGATGAAGCTATTATTGATCTGACAGGTGCAGAAGCTGAATATGAGTCAGCATTAAAAAAAGAAGAAAGTATGGTAATAGCTTTTAGGATTGCCGAAAGAAGAAGGGAAGAAGGGCTGATCAACCTCATGGAATATTTTGAGGTGAAAAATAATCTGGCACGGGCATCGGCAGAAGTAGTACGAACAAAACTGCAATTGTTCATGATGGAACGCACCATCAACTTTTATTTAACCGGATCACTCATTGAAGAATAAAGAAAACATGGATAAAGTAATTGTAGATAAAAGATGGATCAAACCCAAGCATTGGAAATATATCCTGATGGCTGGATTTCTATTAATAGTTGTATTGGTGTTGGCTTTCAGGGATAATACCAGCTCATACAGAGTTGATCAGGATAAAATTACCATAGAACAAACCGTATATGGCCCGTTTCAGGATTTTATAAGGATCATAGGGGTAGTGGAACCTATTTCTATTGTTTATCTGGATGCTGTGGAAGGTGGGATTGTTGAAGAAAGGTTGATCGAAGAAGGTGCCATGGTAAAAAAAGGTGATGTGATTTTAAGATTAAACAATACTAATCTGAACCTGAACATCCTGAACAGTGAGGCGCAACTAGCTGAAAAAGCAAATTTCCTGAGAGAAACGCATATTTCTATGGAACAACAGAAACTGAGTCTGCAACGGGAAAGACTAAATCTGGACTATGAACTGATTCAGAAAAAAAGAGCATACGAGCAGAAAAAATCTCTATTTGAAGAAGAGTTGATATCACGGGAAGAATTTATCAAATCTGAGGAAGATTACAATTTAGCTGTTCAGTTACGTAACCTGACCATAGAAAGAAACATTCAGGATTCTATTTTCAGAAAAAACCAAATTGAAAAGATCACACTGAACCTGGATAACATGGAACTTAACATGGAACTGATTTATCAAAGACAAGAGGACCTGAACATAAAAGCTCCTGTTGATGGGCAGTTGGGATTATTAATGGCTGAGCTGGGACAATCAATCAGTCCGGGGCAAAGGGTAGGGCAGGTGAACGTACTCACTTCCTACAAAATCAAAGCGAAGATCGACGAACATTATATTGACAGGGTTAGAAATGGTCTTGAAGCGAGCCTGGAAAGGCAAAATGACCAATATCAATTGATGCTAACGAAAGTATATCCTGAAGTCCGGGACGGACGATTTGAAGTAGACCTGATATTTCGGGGCAATATGCCGGAAAATATCCGCACAGGCCAAAGTTACCACCTGAGTTTGCAGTTGGGTGAAACACAGGATGCAGTACTCATCCCGAGAGGAGGATTCTTCCAATCAACCGGAGGGCAATGGATATATGTTTTGAAAGAAGGAGGTCAGGAAGCCATCAAACGGTCTATTCGTATCGGTCGCCAAAACCCGCAATATTATGAAGTATTGGAAGGTCTGGAAGCGGGTGAAAAGGTGGTAACATCAGGTTATGAAACGTTTGGGGAGAATGAGAAACTGATTTTGAATTAGACAAAAGGAACAAGGAAAAAGGAACAAGGAGAAAGGATCTCTTTTTTTCATATATTTATTCATGTTTAAACAATAAGATTTAAAAGCATGGAAAAAAGTATAGAACGTTTTGAAGATCTCCTAATATGGCAAAGGTCAATGGATTTCGTGATTGCAATCTACAATAATTTTGGTTCATTGAAGGATTTTGGTTTCAGGGATCAAATACAGAGAGCATCTGTTTCCATTCCTTCCAATATTGCTGAAGGTTTTGAAAGAGATTCTAATAAAGAATATGTGAGATTTCTTTTCATTGCTAGAGGCTCATCAGGTGAATGTAGAACATTTATATATTTAGCTAAAAAATTAAAATACATTGATGAAGAAACAGCGGATAACTTATTAAATGAAATAAAACAAATATCATCCATGATTTATGGATTGATTAAAACAAGACAAACAAAGTTTAAATGACGAAGGAACAAGGAAAAAGGAGTAAGGGATAAGGGGTAAAACTAAGTACTTCCTCCTCCAAGTCTTTTAAGAATCTTGTTAAAACAATGCTTAATAGAAAAATGGAACAAATTGCACAAGAGCTTCCTTGCTCCTTTCTCCTTGCTCCTTTTTCCTAAAATCTAATTATTATGATTCGAACTAACGAACTCTCAAAAGTTTTCCGCACAGAAGAGGTGGAAACTACGGCCTTGAACAATGTAGATGTACATGTGAAAAAAGGCGAATTTGTGGCCATTATGGGGCCTTCCGGATGTGGCAAATCTACTTTGCTGAATATCATAGGGCTGCTCGACAATCCCAGTAGTGGGGAGTATTTCTTTGATGGGAAGGAGGTGTCTAAGTTTAAGGAAAGGCACCGCACTTCTTTGAGAAAAGGAAATATCGGTTTTGTCTTTCAAAGCTTTAACCTGATCGATGAGTTGAATGTATATGAAAACGTGGAACTGCCATTGATCTATTTAAAGCTAAAAGCTTCAGAACGGAAAAAAATGGTGGAAGATGTACTGGATCGGATGAAGATTGGTCATAGAAGAAAACATTTCCCCCAACAATTGTCGGGTGGACAGCAACAACGTGTGGCATTATGCCGTGCAGTGGTAGCCAATCCAAAACTGATCCTCGCTGATGAACCTACCGGTAACCTGGACTCCAAAAACGGCCTTGAAGTGATGAAATTGCTATTGGAACTGAACAGGGAAGGTACTACCATCGTGATGGTGACCCACTCTGATCGTGATGCTGGTTTTGCACACCGGATCATCAACCTGTTCGATGGCAGGGTAATCACAGAAGAGGAAAAACGACAGTTGGAGGATGTAATGGATCCGGATGCGATTGGCCTTTAAAATGTTCATAGGGAATTCATGAATCTTTCATCATTTAGGTTTAATGCGATTTTCATAAAAGCTAAACTCCATGAACTTTAACCTTAAATTGGCATTTCGAAACCTTCATAAAAATTGGGTTTATTCCGCATTAATTATTGGAGGATTTGCTATAGCTTTTTCTGCCACCAAACTTATTGGATTATTTCATTATAATGAAATGCGGGTGAACCAAGATTTTATCAACCACAAACAGATATACCGCCTGTATAATGCAAAAAACCACAATTTCCACATAAACTATGATTTGTTCCCAATATTGCTTGATAATTATCCCGAGATCAAAGACGCTTGTCCGATGGATTTTATGGCGGGGTCTGAATTTACCCTGAAGAATGAGGTTGCCAAAACAAGTACACAGATAAATCAAGTAATGTCTACCACCAATAACTTTTTTGATATATTTTCGGTAGAAGTGATACAAAGTATTGGCAGTAAACCATTTGATGGGCAGGAGTCAATTGTTCTGACTGAACCTATAGCCAAAGCTTTGTTTGGAGCGCAAAACCCATTGGGTCAAAGGGTTAGCATGTCCAATTTTCATGGAAATGTTACCGCAATCATCAAAGAGTTGCCAGCTAACTCATCCTTCAAAGCTGGTGTGATCTTGAATAGTGAGAACCCTCACTACCGAATGGTAATGGTTTGTGATGGCTCTGGATGCAGGAATCAGACAAACCATTACCTGCAGTTAAATAAAGATACCGCACCTGCAATTTTTACTGAGAAGCTCAACAGCACTATCGGTGCTGTAGGTATGAATGTGGACAGTGTGGGTTTGCAAAATCTTGCCGACATTTATCTTTCTACATTGCCAGCAATTGATAACCACCAGAAAGGAAGCCCGACCCTGTTGCGCATTTATATGGTGATTGCCCTGCTGATCATCTTTTTGGCTAGTATCAATTATTTCAATTATTCCATTTCGGTTCGTTTTTCCAAGTTGAAAGAAATAGGAATAACTAAAACCAATGGAGCCAGTTGGATGCACCTGATCAACTACTCCTTTACAGAAGTTTCGTTAGGTATTTTAATTGCTGTGATAGTGTCTTTTTTGATCACTGCTTTAAGCCTGCCCTTTTCAGAAACACTATTTGGCAAAGCTTTGCAACTGAGCTGGCAAGACTTTCTATCCCAAGCCCCAATTTATGCAGTAGTACTAATTGTAGTTATTATTATCAACAGTCTTGGCCCGATATACATCCTTTCACGGTTTAAGATTACCGAATTCCTTTCTGGTTTTGGGACAAGAAACAATAAACAGATTGGCAAACAGGTGACACTTACCTTTCAACTTGCGGTCTCAATAGCTTTAATGGCTATTGTAATGATTGTTGTAAAACAACTTCAGCATACCAAACACGCAGAACTTGGTTTCGACAAAGAACTGTTGATGCGTATAGATGTGCCATATACCATAAGAGAAAAGGCAATAAGCCTAAAGCAAGAAATCAACAAGCTGCCTTTTGTAATAGAAAGTGCCCTCAGTAATGGAGGCCCTGGCAATATCAGTATGGGAGTTCAAGCAAATCATAATGACAAGGCTTTTACCGTAAACTGCATCAGCATCGATGAAGATTACATCCAAACCATGGGCATAAAGCGTCTGGTAGGCCGTGAGTTTCATCAGGGTGACAATAATAAAGTGTGTTTGTTAAATGAAGCTGCAATAAAACATTTTGAATATGACAACATTGAAGGCAAGTCATTTGCTGTAGGTTCTCAAGAGTATCAGATCATTGGCATAACGAATAATTTCCATGTCCATTCCCTGCACAGTTTAATCGAGCCAGTAGCATTAATATATGATCCGGAAAATGTGGGTGGTACTTTGTCTGTACGGTTTTCCCATCACAATGTACGGGATTTTGTGAGGCAAATTGAACAGTTGTTGAAAAGTTATGTGCCGGATGAACCTTTGAAATATACATTTTATGATGAGCAATTTCAGGCCATGTATGCCAAAGAAGAGCGTCTGGCAAATTCCATCACCTTCTTTTCTCTCATCGCTATTACTTTAACATGTATGGGGATCCTTGGCCATATCTTTATGACATGTCTGAAAAAAACCAAAGAAATCGGCATCCGCAAAGTGAACGGGGCAAAAATATGGGAAGTAATGAAGTTGTTGAACCAGGATTTCGTGAAATGGGTGACCATTGCTTTCATCATCGCCACACCCATCGCTTGGTATGCGATGAATAAATGGCTGGAAAACTTTGCCTATA
>JAEWLI010000002.1 GCA_023393375.1 Bacteroidota bacterium | reverse complement strand
CTGCTATGGATAATGAACTGCAATTATCCCAGTATGTAAAGGTTCTTGAAAGTAGTATTGACGGGATTTTTTCATTTGACAGGGACTTCAGGATCACTTTATGGAATAACCAAATGGAGCGGTTTTCCGGTCTGAAGGAAGAATTATGCCTGGGCAAATCAGCATTTGAACTTTTCCCACTACTAAAAAAACATTATGGGCTACCTCTTCAAAAGGTATTCAAAGGCAGGGTTTGTATTTTGAAAGGAATGCCCTTCAATTCGTCGTTAAATAATGGCCTTGAAGAGTATTATGAAGGGTATTATTCTCCAATCAGGAATGAAAAAGAAGAAGTAACCGGGATCCTTGGCATTATTAGAGAATTGGGTTACCGGCCTGTATTGAACAAAAACATTGATGAGGCGGAAGAGGAAGAGGAAGAAATTCCTGAAACTTTGCTTCAGGGTTTAAAGTTGGAAGATATTTTTTCAATGGACGAGATTCACCGTATACAAGAATCTTTTTCATCGGCTACAGGTATCAGTTCGGTAATAATTGATCAGGAAGGGAATTTCATTTCCAACCCATCTGATCATGAACCACTCTGCAATAGTTTAAAAAATAAGGAATGCAAACGACATTATAGTTCCTACTGGACTAAACCTGGTAATATCAAATCACCTGATATTTGTAAATTTTGTGGATTAAAACAAATATCCGCGCCTATCATGATTGGAAAATCATGCGTGGCTTATTGGATTGTGGGTCAGGTGATTACAGAAGATATAAAAGCCTCCACCGATGCCAGAAAACATGCTAAAAGTTTGGGAATTTCTACTGAAGAGTATTTACATGACCTTAAAAGTATACCCTCACTTACCAATGATAGGTTGACCAAAGTAAATGAATTGCTGATTGTATTGACTAAAACCATATCCACACTCGCTCTGAAAAGTTTTCAGAACGAAAAAGATATGTCCGATAGGAAATACATTGCCAACCAACTAATTAATATCAGCAACAGGAGGGAAGAACTGGCAAGAATTATAAATAAAAGCCCCGCTATAGCATTTCTCTGGAAACTTGGCCAAAATCGGCCTGTATCTTTTGTGTCGGAAAATATCAATCAGTTTGGATATAACCAGGATGATTTTCAAAGTGGTAGAATCAAATTCTCCGGAATCATTCATCATGAAGATTTAGATGAGGTAGAGTATGGATTAAGGGAATACTTACTAAGCTTGCGTGAAGGAAGTTTTACAAAGGAATACCGGGTTATCACTAAACACGGCGGCATGCGCTGGGTACAAGAAAGATCATGGCCCAGGATTGACGAAAGTGGTAGAATAAAATATTTAGAAGGGCTGTTGGTTGATATTTCTGTAAGAAAATTTGCAGAGGAGGCGCTTATTGCTAGTGAAGAACAGTTTAAGTTATTGTTCGAACGGGCACCAATTGGTATGGCATTGTTGACTACAGATGGAGAACTGGTGAGGGTAAATCAGGCATTTTCAGAAGTGGCAGGTTTTCATTCCGAAGATTTTGTCAGTTTTAAATTTACCAGTATCGTTCATCCAGACGATGTTTATATGTTTGTGGAAGGCGATGGTGGCATGTCTGATCAGAAAAGGGAATACCAGGTTGAGAACCGGTTTGTCAAGAAAAATGGCGAGATTCTATACGCTATTACAAAAGTAGCATTGATTGTAGATTCTAAAGGAAATCCCCACCAAAAACTCATACAAATTGTAGATATTACCAATCGAAAAAAAGCTGAGAATGATTTAATTTCCAGTCAAAATAAATTGCATCAAGCCCAATCATTTGCACATTTGGGAAATTGGGAACTGGATATCAACACCAGCAATATTTTTGCATCTGAAGAGGTATATAATATTTATGGACACCAGAATAAAACCCTGCTGAATACCCTTGATGATTTTCTCAGCCCTATTACCCCAAATCATAAAGAAAGGGTGAAAAAAAGTTTCTATGATTTTATAAATGGTAGAAAAAAAGAATTTAATGAGGAGTATAAAATTGTAAGAAGTGATGATGGTAAGTTGGTAGCTGTTCAAACTAAGGCTGAAATTGTTGTAAACAACCATGGAGAACCAGTAATGGCCTTGGGTACGATTCAAGATATAACCGAACGGAAGATTATAGAAGAGGAATTGAAAACCCGGAATGATGAACTTACCAACTTCGTATATAAGGTTTCACACGACTTGCGTTCTCCGCTGCTATCTATCTCAGGGTTGATCAATTTGCTGAAATCCTCACCTCCTGAAGATGACAAGAAAAAGTATATGACATTGATAGAAGGGCGTGTAAAACGGCTGGATACATTTATAATGGATATTCTTACACACTCAAAAAATCTTTACACAGATATTTACATTGAAAAAATTGATTTTCAAAGTATCATCAACAATGCATTTAAAGAATTGTCCTATCTGGAAAATGCACCTAAAATTCAAACGCAAATTAACGTTCCCAAAAAAGAGTTTTATTCCGATCGCCAACGATTAGTTGACATTTTCCGAAACCTGATTTCAAATTCCATTCAATATATTCATCCATCAAAAAAAATTAATTTTATACATATTGATGTAAGCATAAGTGACAGGTATGCCAGCATTGTGATAGAAGACAATGGTTTGGGAATTGAAAAATCTGTTATTCCCAAAATATTCACCATGTTTTACCGCGGGATTGAGATATCTAATGGTTCCGGGATTGGTTTATATATTGTTAAACAAACTGTCGAAAAACTGGGGGGCAACATTTCAGTGGAAAGTGTGGTTTCCGAAGGTTCCAAGTTTTTTGTCACTTTACCTAATCTTGTAGAAAAAAAAGGTGCGTCAGTGAAGATGCTGTAACCTGCTGAAAATCAGGAAGTTGTTTTTTTGTAATTGTAAACTGCCAGTGCATTGATCACAATGGCAAAAAGTGTGATTGAGACAAATAAATCTGTAACATGTTTGAATTCACTTCCTTTCAACATCACCATTCTCATAAATTGTACAAAATAAGCGGCAGGATTAAATCGGGTAATTATTTTAGCCCAATCTGGCATAAATTCGATCGGTGTAAAAAGACCACTGAGCAAAATAAATATAACCATAAAGAACCAGGAAATAAACATGGCTTGTTGTTGGGTATTCGAAATTGTAGAAATTAGCATGCCCATTCCCAGCATTGTCAGCAAGTAGATATTTACAAATAATAAAATCATGATCACACTTCCTTCCATTGGCACATTAAATAATATCGTGATGAGTATTAGCCCAAATATAAAATCGAACATGATGATAATCCAGAAGGGTGCAAGTTTACCAATAATAAAGTGAGATTTTTTAAGGGTGGTGACATTCAATTGTTCAATTGTCCCCATTTCTTTTTCACGAACTATGTTTATACTCGAAAGAAACATCGCCAACATGGTTACCAGCATCACCAGAATGCCGGGAGCCATATATTTTTTGTAATCCATAGTGGGATTATACCACTGATGATAGATTATATTTATGGGCAACGAATTGTTTAAATATCCTACATTAGGATAGGTGTCCAAGGATGATGAAAAATTCATGATCATGCTGTTGAGGTAAGAATTGGCCAGAGTAGCTTTTGTTCCATTGATCGCATTGGTGAGCAACTGTACCTGTGATTTTTCATTCTTGTAGATATTTTTTTCAAAACCATTTGGTATGGTCAACAAGATATCCACATGGTCTTCTTCAATTTTATCAAACCCTGTATTGACATCTGTTGACATGGATTTCAGGACAAAATAGTCAGATGCTTGGATTTGAGAGATCAATTTTCTGGACGTGCCCGATCGGTCCTGATCTGCAACATGAATCTTAATATTTTTTATTTCGAAATCAGCAGCATAGCTTAATATCAATAGTTGAACTATTGGCATCACTAATAATATGGCCATCATCACCTTGTTGCGGTAAATCTGAATAAATTCTTTCTGAATAATGAATAAGATCACTTTCATGTTCAAAATTCTACGTTAGCCTGATTTTAAATCTTTTCACACTCAATATAATAAATACAGCTGTCATTCCAGTCAAAATCAATGTTTCCTGCCAAATTACACTCCATCCTGTACCTTTTAACATAATATTTTTGATGATAATGATAAACCAACGTGCAGGTATCACATTGCTGATCCATTGCAATATCCGGGGCATACTTTCGATTGGAAATATAAAACCCGATAGAAGAATGGTGGGCAACATCAAGCCCATCAGCGACATCATCAGGGCCGTTTGTTGGTTATTGGCTATAGAAGAAATAAGAATACCCAATGACAATGCAGTAGTAACAAAAAGCAAAACCTCTAAAAGTAATAATCCCCGGTTTCCTTCCATGGGCATTTTAAAAACGATGGTCCCAATGGCAAGTATAACCAATGCATTGATCAACGCCAGAAATATATAAGGAACTGATTTACCGATAATGATCATGACCGGTTTTAAGGGTGAAACCAGCAGGATTTCCATATTGCCAAGTTCCTTTTCCCGGGCGATAGTAATGGAAGTCATCATTGCGGAAATCAGCATTAGTAAAACCGTAATCACACCTGGAACGAAATAATAAGTGCTGTTGAGGGTGGGATTATATAACATTCGTGTTGCGGTGGTAATGGTAGGGGCAAACTTCCCGTTAGTTAATAATTCCTGTTGATAACTGCCTATAATGGCACTTGCATAAGCAATCACTGTGGACCCAATATTCGGATCAGAAGCGTCTGCTACCAACTGAATACCGGGAGACTCATTTTTTCCCATTTTTTCGGCAAATTCAGAATCGAAAATGACCACCATTTTTACCTTTCCCTGTTGAAAAATTTCCGGTATTTCTGATGCATGCGACAGATTGCCGAAAGGTTCGAAGTATCCTGATGAAAAAAGCCGACTGGTCAGCTCATAAGTCACCGGGTCTTTGGAATGATCTAAAATTGCAACCGGAGCGTGGTTTACTTCATTGGTTATGGCAAAACCAAATAAAATAACCTGAACGATGGGCATGCCAAAAAGTATGATGAGCGTCCTCCTGTCACGTAATATATGATAAAATTCCTTTTTTATGAATGCGATTAATATTTTCATGACTACCGGGTGAGTTTCAGAAAAATATCGTGAATATTTTGTGTCTGATAATGAAGCATCAGGTTTTCAGGAGTATCCATAGCGGCGATAACCCCCGCATTCATTATGCTTATCCTATGACAATAAGCAGCTTCTTCCATATAATGTGTGGTGATGAAGATGGTAGTACCATCAGCTGCTGAGGCATCAATCATTTTCCAGAACTGTCTCCTTACCAATGGATCCACGCCACTGGTAGGTTCGTCCAGAAATATGATTTTCGGATCATGAACCGATGCGACAGAAAAAGCCAGCTTTTGTTTCCATCCCAGGGGTAATGATTTAACTGGTTGATTACGTTTGTCAAATAACCCCAGTTTTTTGAGCAAAAATTCTGATTTTTCTCTGATTTTTTTGTGTGAAAGACCATAGATGCCGCCATAAAAACGGAAATTCTCATAAGCAGACAGATCATCGTAAAGGCTAAAACGCTGGCTCATATATCCAATATTCATTTTTACCTTTTCCGTTTGAGTTGCTATGTTATATCCTGCCACCTCAGCATAGCCACCTGAAGGTTTTAATAGTCCACACAGCATACGGATGGCTGTGGTTTTTCCTGCTCCATTTGCTCCCAGAAATCCAAAAATTTCCCCTTGCTTTACGGTGAACGAAATTTGATTGACGGCCGTAAAATCACCGAATTTCCGTGTGAGCAGTTCTGTCTTTATGGCGTGGTTATCTTCCATGTTTAAATATCAGAAGCGGTATCGGCCATTAACTCTATAAATCGGTCTTCAATATCAGCCGTAATTTTTCTTACCGAGATATTGGAATGCCCCCTTCTGTTTAAAAATGATTTCAATTGTTTTTCTTCTTCACCATCATTTATCTTGTCTGTATAATGTAATGATTGACCGAATGTGAAATAAGATTTTGCCCGTTCATAATCCTCCAGGTCAGATACCAGTTGAAACATACTTTCATCGCATCTGATTTCGAAAAGAGGGCTACTATAGCTCGTGCGGATTTCTTCCGGAGTACCAATAGTAAGAATATCGCCTTTTTGTATTAAAGCTATTCTTTCACAAAGTGATGCCTCATCCATATACGGGGTTGATACCAATATGGTGATCCCCTCTTTTTTCAGATTTTTAAGAATATTCCAGAATTCAGTTCTTGATACAGGATCTACACCGGTTGTCGGTTCATCAAGAAATAATACCAAAGGCCTGTGAATTAACGAGCAGCACAAAGCCAACTTTTGTTTCATGCCACCTGACAAAGCACCTGCACGCCTGTTTTTAAAGGGTCGTAGTTGTTGGTAAATATCTTTTATTAGATCGTAGTTTTCTTGAATTTTAGTGCCAAAAGTAGTTGCAAAGAACTCAAGATTTTCTTCTATCGTCAGGTCTTGATACAACGAAAATTTTCCTGGCATGTAGCCAATAGATTTCCTGATCTTTCGGTAATTTCTCGTGATTTCCCAATCACCGACGTAAGCAGTACCACTGTCTGGAAGTATTAATGTAGTCAGAATTCGAAACAACGTAGATTTACCTGCTCCATCTGCCCCAATCAAACCGAACAGCTCTCCATCCTGTATATTAAATGATATTTCATTCAAAGCAATAGTACTTTGATACTTTTTACTAATTCCGTGTATATTGATTGCAGCGTTGTTCATGATTGAATTTTTATAAATCGTTAAATATTACTTCAGCAGGCATTCCTATTTTCATCGTACCCGCCGGATTTGGTGTTTTAATTTTTATCGCGTATACCAAATCTGTTCTTTCTTCTTTAGTTTGAATGGTTTTGGGAGTAAATTCCGCAACAGGGGATATCCATGATATTTGACCGGGGAAACTGTCATATTCCGCTTTTCCTTTATCAATGATTACCTTTACCTCCTGTCCCAGTTGTATGGCACCAAGTTGGCCTCCGTCAATATATGCTTTTAATATCATTGTATCCAGACTGGCAATTCTGAACAAGAGAGTGCCGGAAGCTACCAGCTCATGAGGTTCTGCTAATTTGGTTAATACTGTACCCGATATGGGAGATATTATTTTTGAATCCCTGATTTGTTGATCAATTTCAGCGATTTGGGCTTCAATTACTTTTAATTCACTGATTAACGGATCATTTTGCGACCAGATATTTTTTATTTGTCTCTCCAATACCAAAATCTTGTCATGAAGATCATCTGCTTGTTTTTGAGGGACGGCACCTTCGGAAGCTAGCTTCTGGAAACGCTCCAACTCTTTACTGGCTGTTCTTTTCTGTTCTTCCAAGATATTCACTTGTGTGAGAATACCAGGTTTTCTTGATGCAGTTGCCTGATATGCAGCTTTTAACTGTTCTTTTTTCAGGTGAAACCTGATAGTGTCAATCTGACCAACTTGCTGCCCTTGATTTAGAGACATTCCTTCATTTGCATTTAGGTAAAGCAACTGTCCGGTAGCCATAGCAGAAACCCGAATATCTGTTGCTTCGAAATTTCCATAAGCATCCGGACCATTATCATTAGAGCTGCACGAAAACCAGATTAATGGAAGAATGAATAAAAGTTTTTTCGTTTGCATAAACTTGATATTATAAGTTGATATTTCCCATTTCGGTGTAATAATTGATAATTGCTTTGATCCATTGAATTTTATGGACTTCCAGGTTTAACCTTGCCATTTTTTCTGCATTCACATCATCAAGATACTCAGCTGATGAAACAACACCTTCATTCAAACGGATTGATGAAAGATTTCGGATCTTTTCACTGATATTGACCATTTCCCTATCCTGAACGATCATTTGTTCATATTTCTCCATTTCCCCTCTTACTTTTGTCAATTGTATCTCTATAGTGTTATTTATATTTTTTATTTGATTGTCCAGTAAGTGTTCTTGCCCTTTTGATACTTGCTTTTCTTTGGATGATGTCTTCCAATCCCAAAATTTCCAACTGACTCTTGCACCAAATACATAAAATGGGGAGATATCAATTTCATAAAAATTGTATGGATTAGGATATCCAACTCCTCCTGAAGCAAATAGTGATATTTTGGGTCTGAGTTGTGTACTGATCAGGTTATTTTGTGTTTGTAAAATCTCCTTTCTAGCGTTAGCGGATGCTAATTCCGGTCGGTTCAGTTCCGGAATTTTCAGATGTGGCGATGACGGTTCTGACAATACCCTTCCCTCAATATTTTCACCGATAAGCCATTCCAGTATTTTTCTTGAAGTATCAAAATTGGTGTTATTCTCCAGAATTTGTTGGTTTACTTTTATAATTTCAGATTGTATTTTCAGCAGTTCTGTATCAGAGATTATTCCACCAGATAATGCTGAGGCCAGATATTTTTCTTTTTCTTCCAGAATGTTTAATGTTTGAGATAGAATTCTATCAGATTTTTGTGTCAGAAGAATGGAGAAATAAACCTCATTTACAGACAATCGGAGCTTCAATATATCCGTTTCAATTTCTTTTATTTGATGAACCCCTTTGATTTTTTCCAGTTGTTTTTGACCTCGATTTAGCCCTCCATCATATAATATTTGTTGTAGGTCAAGCGTCGCTTGGTAACGTTCATGGGGTAACTGAGGAATATCAAATCCCGGGGATGAGATGGGCAGCTTAAGCACATCAGATTGGTACAGAACCTGTCCATTAAACAATATTTCAGGTTTCCATTTATCATTTATTTGTTTAACCTTTATAGTTGTTATTTCTTGAGTAAGTGTTTGATTTTTCAAAAAGGAATAATTGATTTCAGCCATTTTTTGACAATCATGAAGCGTAAGGGTGTCGGCATTAACTAAGTTAATTGCTACTACCCACATGACAATAAGAGCAACTACGTTTTTCATAAGCTTAATATTTTACCCAATTGGGTAACCCTGTAACAAATTTTTTTAGTCATTTTTTAATAGAATTTTTTACAAACTTTTTAACCTGTTCGTTCCGGGATTTCATGAAATACTTAAACTCCTCATTATCCATACCGATGATCCCTTGAATCATGGGTCGGCCAATAAATGGGAAAATACATAGGGAAATAATATTAATTAGAAGCTGTTTTGGATCTATAGGTGAAATCTCACCATTTTCTACAGCCGATTCAAAACTTTGTAGATATCCACCAATTCTGGATTTAAAATCATGTTTTGTAATAAGTGATTGGACAAATCTTTCCGGATCACGGTTTAATTCATTAAGAACAAATCGGGGAACATATGGATTTCGCATTAATAATTCCATATATTGATCAATAAAGGCATCAATTTTTTCCATAAATGGCTGTTCACCTTTCATGATCAGTCCTACTTTCATAATCATTTTTCCCATAGCCTTCGAAAAAATGGTTTCAAACAGCTTGTTTTTACTTTTAAAATAATAGTGCAATAAACCTTTATTTATATTGGCATGATCAGCTATTTCTTGCATTCTGGCTCCTTCAAATCCTTTTTGATGGAATATTTCCTCCGCAGCTCTAAGTATCTTTTCTTCAGTTCCTTCCGTATCCATTGATTTACCCAACCGGGTAATTTATGATTTAAAAAAAAGCAGCAAATTTTGCTGTTGATCATTGCAAATATAAAAATATTTTTGATTAATTACCCATTTGGGTAAAATATTTTATAATCAGGATAATTAATTTTCGTTTCGGGTATTTTGTAAAAAATCGTATTTATGTAAGGTTACAGGATTATTTAAATTATAAAAATGAATGGATCAATTGTATCTTAGTGCATTACCACGACTAAAATAATTTTTAATTAAATGTAAATATATTTCCCCGGATGGAACCTCTTATTATTACTTCTACCGATACTACTCCTGATGTGTTTTTTGATAACAATAAAGGAATAATGGAAATTAAAGGGGCTTCATACGATGAAGACTCAACAGAATTTTATAGTCGGGTGATTGATTGGGTTGATACTTATGAAAAAGACCCTAATTCTTCAGTAATTTTGAATTTTCACTTTAAATACCTGAATTCAAGTTCTGCATACAGTTTATACGAACTCCTGCGCCGGTTTTCCGAATTGACCACTAAAGGGGTGCACATTTCAATTAATTGGTTTCATTCCAGCGAAGATGAGGACATTAAAGAAGTAGGAGAGGAGTATAGTGAACTGCTAAATATGCCTTTTAACATAAAATCGATTTAAGCAAAAGACAGTATACTCAACCTGCCTTTCGAAACTATAGTAAAGTATCCCAATATTTGTTGATTGTTCAATCCGTATCAGTCATTTTTTTTACTTTTGCATTCAATCAAATTTACAATGATATGGCTATTATCAAACCGGTAAGAGGAATACATCCTCAATTTGGAAATAATTGTTTTTTAGCAGATAATGCTACTGTAGTAGGTGAGGTGGTTATGGGTGAAAATTGCAGTGTCTGGTTTAATGCTGTAGTAAGAGGTGATGTACATTCTATTACCATTGGAAATAATACCAATATTCAGGATGGAGCCATTATTCATTGTACCTACCAAAAAGCTAAAGTAGTGATTGGCAACAATGTTTCCATTGCCCATAACGCGATTGTGCATGGTTGTACCATTGAAGACAATGTACTTGTAGGTATGGGTGCCATTGTGATGGATCATGCAGTGGTACAAAGTGGGGCGATAGTGGCTGCAGGTGCAGTGGTGCTGGCAAATACGATTGTGGAGGGTGGGTATATTTATGCAGGCACACCGGCCAAGAAGGTTAAAGAAGTTACCGGAGATTTGAAAGATATTTTTCTGCGCACAGCCAATAATTATATTAAGTACGCCACTTGGTATGAATAGAAGGAGCAAGGAAAAAGGAGCAAGGAAAAAGGAATTGCCTTCTTTCATTGACATTTTTGTAATAACCTGCTCACCTTCAAGCTCCTGGTAAACCCCAAATCAGGAAGATTACAGCAATGATGACATGTGTAAAAAATGTAAAATGCCATCGTATATGCGCTGCCCATTTAATATTTTATAGCTACATTTGAGTAAGTATCTAACACGTTTTTTATTTATCAGTTAATATACCATCTTATTTTTTCAGAATGGTATTCAAATTCTTTTAACAATAACCCAATATGAATAATCTGAATTATGGTGTAATTGGAAATGGCAAGTCTGCGGCTCTTATTTCTGAAAAAGGATCAATTGAATGGCTTTGTCTACCCGATTTCAATGCTCAATCTGTATTTGCCCGTATCCTCGATTCGAAGATCGGGGGATATTTTTCCATAGAAGTTGATGATAGTTATCTGATTCATCAGGAATACTGGCACAAAACCAATATTTTGGTCACTTCTTATCAAAAAGGCGAAGACAAATTTGAAATATGGGATTTTATGCCTTTGTATAAATTGGAAAACGGAGCGTATTACAATCCTTCCGACCTGATCAGGTATGTTAAATTTCTTTCGGGAAAACCGATTATCACTGTAGAATATCATCCAAAATTAAATTATGCCGGTGCCGAAATGCGCACTTTTGCAAATGATGAATACATCAAAAGTTTTTCACTTTGTGATAATTATGAGTCGGTTTACCTTTATTCTAATCTGGATCTAAAAAATATTGTCAATCAACAAAGGCAATTGTTGGAGGGCGATGCTTTTTTTCTAATGACCTATAACGAAAAAATAGTGGCACCAGATCTTTGGGGTGCAAACCTCGAATTACAGCGTACAGAGGTTTTTTGGTTGAATTGGGTGGCAAAAGGTAGAAAGTTCGTCAAATACAGTAATGAAATCATCAGGAGTGCCCTTGCACTCCGTCTACTTACTTATAATAAAACAGGGGCCATTTTAGCTGCTGTCACTACTTCGCTTCCTGAAACTATCGGAGAAGTAAGGAACTGGGATTACAGATACTGCTGGATCAGAGATGCCTCAATGATTGTAAGTGTTTTGAGCAGGATTGGATATAAGGGGGAAGCCAGGAGGTTTCTGGATTTTATTCTTGATATTGTTCCTACTAAAGAAGATAAAATACAGATCATGTATGGCATCAGGGGGGAGAAAACATTAACTGAAAAGACACTGGATCATTTGGCAGGATATGAAAATTCGAAACCGGTAAGAATTGGGAATGAAGCATACATACAAAAACAAAATGATATCTATGGCGTCTTGATGGATGTGGTTTACCAGGAAATCCGATTTTTTAAGGTAACACTGGAACAAAGTGAAGAGCTTTGGACTATGGCAAGGGGCATTGTGCGGAGTGTAGAAAATTTGTGGCGTTTGCCAGACAAGAGTATTTGGGAAATCAGAACAGAAGACCGGCATTTTACATTTTCCAAAGTATTATGTTGGGTGGCTGTAGACAGAGGTGTTAAAATGGCTGAAATGCTGAAAAAGAATTATTATGTTGAATTGTGGACCTACTTGAGAGACCAGATTAAGGAAGATATCCTGCAGAATGCCTGGAACGAAGATATGCAGGCATTTACTCAATATTACGGAAGCAATGATGCAGATGCAGCCAATTTATTGATGGAATATTATGGGTTCATCGAAGCTGATGATCCGAAATATATCCAGACCGTAAAAGTGACTTACGAAGAACTGCAATATAATGGATTGATGTACCGGTATAAAAACCATGATGATTTTGGTAAACCATCTTCCTCATTTACTGTCTGCACCTTTTGGATGATCCAAAGCCTTTATAAGATTGGCGAAAAAGAAAAGGCTACTGAAATGTTCGAAAACCTATTAACTTATAGCAATCACCTTGGCCTGTTCAGTGAAGACATAGACTTTGAAAGTAAAAGGCTTCTAGGGAATTTTCCGCAAGGTTATTCACACCTGGCTTTAATAGAAACAGCCATTCTGTTATCAGGTGAAGATGTAATGGATAAAGGATTTTCTGTAACAAATTATTAGCGGTATTTGTATCATTTACCGAAGAGCCAATAAATTTAAGTATAACAACTTCAGGCAGGTTCACACCCAAACCCACACTCAACCCCACACCTTACTCGTACATATTATCAATCAGATCTTTGTACCGTTGTTCAATTATTTTCCTTTTGAGCTTCAGGGTAGGGGTAATTTCATTTTTATCCATAGAGAAATTTTTACTTAATAATTTGAATTTTCTCACTCTTTCATAAGTAGGAAGATTGTTTTGCAGTTGTTCAATTTTGTCTTTGAAAAATTGAACGATTCCGGCATGGTTGATAAGATCTTCTTTATTACTGAAATTTATACCATTATTTTTGGCATAGTCTTCTAAAAAATCAAACGAAGGCACCACTAATGCAGAAACATATTTCCGGTTATCACCAAATACGGCTATTTGATCTACAAATTGATCACTGCTGATGATGGATTCTACCAATTGTGGGCTGATATATTTTCCAACCGAAGTTTTGATCAATTCTTTTATCCTCTCCCTGAAATATAAATTTCCATCAGTGTCCAGGTCTCCTGCATCACCAGTTTTAAACCACTCTCCATCAAAGACTTCGGCTGTTTCAACAGGCTTTTTATAGTATCCCTTCATCACTGATTTCCCTTTCACCAAAATCTCATTGTCCTTCCCTATTTTCACCTCAATTTCGGGCATTACATTTCCGATGCTTCCAAATACAAATCCAGTATCATCAAAAGCACATACTGTAGCAGTGGTTTCTGTTAGACCATACCCATACTTAATATTTATTCCAATGGAATGAAAAAACTCATTGATCTGTTGAATGAGCGGTGATCCCGCACATGGCATAAACTTGATTTGTCCACCGAAAATATTTTTTAATCTGCTGAATATCAGTTTGTTGGCAATTGCATATCTGGTCTGGAGCAAAAATCCCACATGCATTTGTTGTTTTTTGCGCTGCATAACCTTTTCGCCAATCACCATAGCCCACTTAAAAAGCTGTTGTTGGATGGTAGGTGCTTTTGCAATCTTTGTTTGAATACCTTCGTATATTTTTTCCAATAGTCGTGGAACTGTGCACATAAGAGTAGGTTGACACAGTTTCATGCCTTCCAAAGCTTCTTTTGGGTTCCTTAGATAACAATTTTGAGCACCCCGGTGAAGTATATAAAATGTCCATGTCCGCTCAAATACATGGCTCAGCGGAAGAAATGCAAGTGAAATATCTGTTGAATTGACATTGAGCTTTTGATCATGAATTTTTAAAGTAAACATAAAATTTTCATGATCCAACATTACACCTTTTGGGTCTCCTGTAGTGCCAGAAGTATAGATTAACGTGGCAAGATCTTGTGCGTTAGCTTCGTCTAACCTGCTATTCAGTTCATCTTTATAATTACCTTTTTTTCCCAATTCTAAAAATTCCTGGACGGTTAGGGCATGTGTATTGCCTTGAGTAACCACATTTTCATCAAACACAACCACGGTTTGAAGATTTGAGTTGTTGTGCAATATGGGCAACAATTTGTCATATTGGTCCTGTTCTCCCACAAAAATAACTTTGATTTCAGCATCGTTGATGATGTATTCGGCATGGCTGGTGGTATGAGTAGCATATATAGGTACACTTACGCCCCTTATGCTCAGGATGCCAAAATCCGCTATTGTCCAATGTGGTAAATTCTGTGAGAAAATTCCAACTTTTTCTCCGGGTTTAACACCGAGATGGAGCAATGATAATGCTACCTGATCAATCTTTTCACCAAATTCTGACCATGTAAATGTTGCAGGATTTACAACCCCTTTTACACCAACTTCCTGTAAAGCAATCTTGTTGCCATACAATTTGATCCTGTTGCGGATCATTACAGCCAGATGAGATTCCAGTTCTTTCATTTGCCAATTCCAAAACTGCGAAGTTACAACTTTTGTTTATGCGGAATGGCTATAATGAATATTTTATCTATTTTTAATAAATAGATTATGATATTATGTCCTGGGTTTTACCTGATAATTTTGGCTGCCTGATGAGCTACTGCCTTTGATCCAAATTTTACCACTTTCACGAACAAAGGTTTTTGACCTTCTTTCTCCGTTTACATTTAAACTTCCCGATCCAGCAGATAAATTAAAACTAAGGTTATGAATATCATTTAACAGAGTTATAGAAATAGAGCCTGAACTGCTGGTAAATGAAGAACTGTGGGTCAGCTGAACACCTTTTCCATTGATACTCCCGCTTGATGTCTTTAACACGACGGCACCACCAATTACATCTGCCAACTGGATACTTCCTGAAGAGGCTTCTGCCTGAACCTTCCCTTGTATATGCTGGATATTAATACTTCCTGATGAAGATCGGGTACTTACATCGCCTATAATACCTGCCAGTTTTTGAGAGCCAGAACTGGAAGTTAGTTCAAGATTCCCCTCATGTTGGTTTACATTTATACTTCCTGAGGAGGCTTTCATTCGAGCATTGGTTTTGGTATTGTTTGATTTGATGCTGCCCGAGGTGCTTTCCAATACCAAGCCGCCATATTGTAATTGCGATACCTGTATACTGCCAGAACTGTTGTTGACAAAGATGTTACAATCGGCAGGCACATTAAATGTCAATTTCCCATTCACATTATTCCATGATTTTGTGGGTGTTTCCACCCAAATGGTTAATTGATCGCCACTGATTTTGTGTCTGATGGCAAAATCTGAATTAGAACTATAACCTTTGATCTCTCCCTGAAAGAATATTTGATCAGATTCATTGCCTGTAATTGTAACTTGGCAAAAACTGCCTTTGATTTCAAGATTTTTTATCCCATCAAACACTTCATTTTCTTCAGTAATAAATGATTGTCCGCATGATGAAGAAATTGAGGTTACGGAAAGCATTATAATCAGAGCGTATTTGTACATTATTTTAAAAATTTAAATTTTCGCAATATGATTTTTTGTTCAATAGTGCATAAAGGTAAGTCTCCATGTCTTTCTGATCAATTTGTTGAAAACTTGACTTATGATGGAGATAGGTGTCATTCTTAAATCCGGTTTTTTCTTCAAAGTCCCTCACAAATTGGGTTGTGAAATACTGTTTATGTTTATAAATTGATCTACTTAACAGGGCAAGTGTACAGTTTTGTATTACGTGGAAAAAATTTTCTTTGTTTGGGAATACTTTTTGGCCATTTTGTAGAATGGACAACATGAAATTAACCAGTTGAATGACTGTATTGTCAAGAGAGGAAATATGGATCATGTCGGTGAATAAGGACGCTTGATTTTGAATAATATCCTCTTCAATGTCCTGAAGGTCGTCCAAAAGTTGAAGAAAAATGCCATAACCCATAAAAAAATCAGCTTGTTCTACAGATAAATTGCCTGTAATCAACATTCCATCGGCAAGAACTGATGTGCCTCCTTTTTCAAAAGTAACTGACAAATTATTGGCAAATTGATTCATTTGAACACTTTTCTCCTGAGCGGTATGAATAGCAAGCAAAGCTTCAAATACTGAGGGAAATTGTGACCTGCTATATTCCTCTTCGATCAATTGCACCATATTAAATATCTTCTCTTCAATTTGATTTTTTGGAATTAAGATTTCACCTTGTAATCGAAGTCTAAACCTGGCATTAAACGCTCTCTTATCAGATAGGCTGATTTGTTCATCATCCAGAAGATTATCAGAGTAAGGATAAAGCATGCTATAGGCGAATATCGATGGGGTTAGTTTAATTGGAATCCCCATGAGATGTTGAATACTGTTGGCTATCCATAGATTACGGATGGCTTGATAAATATCACTGTAATTGATATTAGGGTCATAAGATTTAGCTTTTTGAAAAAAAGCAAGTGTCGCCACTTTATATTCCTTTGAAAGTATTACATCCGGATCACACTTGAAAACTTGTGTAAAAAGAGCTTTCATGTTCTTTTCATCTTCAGGATGGTTGGAATGGTTATTTTTTAACCGTTGAATTAATTCGTCAATTACTTGCTGTGTTTCTATTGCATTCGATTGACTTTTCGTGTGAACCAATGGAAAGGAGGAGGGATTAATTTCATCTGATGGCGTGGAATACCAAAGTTCCAAGTGAGAACTTACCGAAAAATCCACAAATTTTGGGATAGCATCAATCCATTTCATCTTAAAAATTTATTACAATGATAGGAAATCTTGTTCAAAGGAGATGCCAATTATTTAAAATACTGATTATCAGCAATATAGGTTATCGGTAGGAGTAAATAACGTACGGATTCGGTCAGGGTAGTTGTTCACGAACGTACACAACATTAAATGATGTAGGTTAAGGGTATTAAAATCCGTATTCGAATTTTAATACCCTCATCACTTAATTATTATCTAACTGTTACTCCAATTCTAGTAACAATTGACTTTTTGTAACCATTTGATTCAATTCAACCATAATTCCCTTCACCTTTCCGTTTTTTGAAGCTGTTACTGTATTTTCCATCTTCATAGCCTCCAGTATGAACAGGGGATCGTTTTCCTGGACAGTTTGTCCTTGTTTCACAAATATGGTCTTTATCACACCAGGAATATAAGCCCGGATCTGGCTTTTATTCTCAGGTGCATACTGCTTTCTATTTTTATACTTTTGTGTCAGTTTTGTTTCGTACCTGGTATCATCAATTATCAATTGAGTGTAAGGTACATGATTGGATTTGTCATTCATATCTTAAAATGGTGAAACACCATGTTTTTTCCTAAAATGAATCTCTTCTTTTTGCTGAGAAACCTTTAATGCATGTATTAATAATCCTCTTGTTTCATCAGGTGTTATCACTGCGTCTACATGGCCATTAGCTGCAGCTACATATGGATTGGCAAATTTTTCTTTATATTCCTCCACCTTTTGTTTCCGCATTTCCTCAGGGTCTTCCGCTTCAGTGATTTCTTTTCTGAAAATAATGTTTGCCGCTCCTTCTGCGCCCATTACCGCAATTTCTGCTGTAGGCCAAGCATATACGAAATCGGCCCCCAAATGCCTGGAGCACATGGCGATATAACCACCACCATACGCTTTTCTAAGTATTACTGTGATTTTTGGTACAGTCGCTTCACTATATGAATAAAGTATTTTGGCACCATGCCTGATCACGCCCATATATTCCTGATCAACACCAGGTAAATAACCGGGTAAATCTACAAAGGTGACCAATGGGATATTAAAAGCATCGCAATACCTGATAAATCGGGCTAATTTATCCGAGGCATCTACATCCAACACACCGGCAAGAA
>JAEWLI010000179.1 GCA_023393375.1 Bacteroidota bacterium | reverse complement strand
TATTCTTTCAGCTACTGCTGCATCAAATCCTGCGCTTGATGCCAATGGTTACCACTTTACATGGTACAAGGACAATATTTCCACCGCTGACAGCATTGGTACCTGGGATGTTGCAGGAACTACACATAATCTGGAAGGCAGATCAGAAGGTAAGTATATCGTGGTAGCGTTTAACAATGAATCACGTTGTGATGCAGTTGATTCTATTAATTTAGGTAGTTATCAACGCGATCTGGCTATCAGAAACGTAACCTCAACACCACAGGACAATTGTAACCCGGCTAATGGAACATTATTAGTGGGGGAAATCAGGGAAGACAATGTTCACTACCCTGTCTTCAACTATACCCTGGTACTTTCATCAGTAGCACCTCCGGATTCTGTGACAGCAAGTACACCTGGTGTACCCATGGTGGACCTATCAGCTGGCGATTATGTGATCACAGCAATTAATGATTCTACTTTATGTGAAACCACATTGGATTATACCATTGCTATTGATACGATTAGTCCATTGATAGTGAATACGCAGTTAATTCATGATCAGTTCTGTTTGCCTACAACAAGTGGAAACGGTGCAATTGCGGTAGCTATCAATGAAAGTCTACAGGCAAGTGGCAACTCCGCCAACATAAGTGGATATACTTATGAATGGTTTGATGTAAGTGCTCCGACAACACCTTTGAGTTCAACTACACATGAAATTACAGGTCTTCCATCAGGGTCTTATATGGTAAGAATCACTGACAATGATGGAAAGTACCAAAATTGTGTCTCCACCCGAACATTTACAGTTGAGGAAAACCAACCGGAAATTGCCATAACTAAAATCACTACCACCGATCAAACCGATTGTGTGGGTGATAATGGTAGTGTAACAGTAGAAGAAGTAACTTTCAATGGCATAACTCAATCAATTCCGGATACGGATTACATTATTCGTTTACTTGAAACACCTACTATTGACGATCATACCTTTACTCGGAATGCCGGATCCTATCAGTTTATTGCGATCTATGATCCATTCCAGTGTGAATCAGCAGTAAAAGAAGCTGAAATTATAGAGACGCTGCCAAGTTATGAAATTGAATTTACTGCAGTTCCTGATTTCAGTTGTGATAATGCTAATGGACAGGGTGAATTAACAGCTAGGGTTCTTCAGAATGGCGTGGAAAATACTGATTTTACCCTCAATTGGTATTCCGCAACAAACAGTAGTATCGGATCAACTGCAACAATCCAAAACTTAATTGATGGCACCTATTATTTGGCAATATTAGACAATACGACAATAGGTTTAGGATGCAGGGATACCAGCTCTTATATTTTACGTGATGAATTTAAGGATATTCGTATAGCAGACAGTGATATTAAAGATCAGGATCTTTGTTTCCCAAATGGTACAGCCGCGATAGTTACGATAGAGGAAGATGGCGTGGTAACAGGAAATACATATGTTTACTTCCTGAAAGATTCGGATGGTAATGTCGTTGCCAATCCTGGAACCGGTTCATCTCTAGATCCTTACACAGGACTTGCAGAAGGTAATTACATTTTAGCAGCCACTAATAACTTAACAGGATGTGATTCTGAGTCTCTGCCCATTTCCATACAGGACATTAGTACTGATCCTGTGCTAAATCTGGCAGTAATAGAGATCCAATACAGAAAAGCTCCTCCGGCAACACCTTCGGGCGAACTGGAAGCCATTGCTACCGAATTGGATGGTACGAGAGATATAGACGGCAATTCGATAGATGATCTTTACGATTTTACTTGGGTGCATAACGCCGATTCTGTATATTATGCTGCTACCAATACCAATGGCGACAATAATCTGATTAATGCTCATAGAGGCAGATATTATGTAACTGTACGGAACCAGACATCCTTATGTGAAACTACGGAATGGATTGATATGCCAGAGGTGATTCAAAATCCGGAGATTTCACTCTCATCCACACCATCCAGTAATTGTATTGGAACTGGCACAATTGATATCACTTCTGTTACCATTGCAGGATTGTCTCAGGTTTATTCTGATTATGACTTTGATTTATATAAAGATTTCGTAGTGGATCCGCCAAATTTGATCAATACTATCGATGGTAGCTCAACAGGATCATTCACAGGTTTGCCTTCAGGTGTTTATTATGTGATAGCAAGACATAAAACTGATGGATTGGTGAGCCTGGCAGTACGGATTGAAATTGAAGATCAAAGTACATCTCCTCTTATCCAACTGATTGGTTACCAACCACAAAGGAGTTTCAGCAGTGATGTTACCAGACACAATGGAAGCCTGGAGATCGCAGTGGATTCTCAAACACCTAATAATGGTAATTATAATGTGTGGTGGTATTTTGGTCAAGACGAAACAGGCACTCCTTTGGGTTCATTTAATAATCAGTTTAGTATAACCGGACTAACAGTGGGTTATTATACCGTGGTTGTTCAGGACATAAACACAGGTTGTTTCCACCAGGCGACCTACTATGTGGAAGAAAACTTGATACCAGTAAAAGTAATCACCAATGCCCAACCTAATACTTGGTGCGTGGGTGCTAATGGATCAATGGTCGCTTATGTAGTAGATCCTAATTCCACTTTTGAATATTATTGGTTCACAACAGGATCTTATCCGGATGATACACCACTATATACAGGACAGTTTCAAAATCAGATGATACCTGCCGGCACTTATACCGTATTTGCAGTGGATCTGCAGGATCCTTATCGTTATGGTGAAGCTACAGTAGAAGTAAAAGATAGGCTGGTTACACCTGAAATCGTAATTACAGAGATGGCACCACAAGTAAATTGTTTCGTGGACAGGCCTACTGGAGCATTAACCGCAGAATTGCCTAATCATGATCAGTCCTACTACAGTGTATCATGGTATGATCAGCAGAACATGCAAAACCCGGTGGCGAATAATGTATGGGATATGAACAGGCTAGCAGCCAGACCGTATGTAATCACTGTGACACATAAAATAACAGGTTGTTCTGCTCAGAGTGATCCCGTGATGGTATCTGAACAAATTGTTCCGATACCTGCACCAACAAACTTTATCGTGTCACACAGAACGAATTGTGTTACTCCTAATGGGGAAATAACAACTTCTGTAAATGGAGTCACCTACAACTACGTCTTCAGTTGGTTTAATGGATCGTCTGTGAAGGCTAATCCTGACCGATATGGTATCACGATCAATTCATTGGATGTTGGTAATTATACAGTCACTGCTACCAGTGTGGTAACCGGTTGTATTTCAGACCCGACTACTTCAGCCATTCTGGATAAAACGGTGATACCTGAACTGGAATTTGTAGTGAAAAATGCAAAATGTCAGGAACCAACTGGTTCTATCCAACTCAAGTTTAAAAACAATGTCAATGTGGCTGATATAATCTGGTCGGATGGATACCGTTTATTCCCTGGACATCATCTTGAAAATCAACCTTCGGGAGTTTACGAGGTGACAGTAATTACAAGAGAAGAATGCGAGGTAACAGAAGAGGTCACTATTAAACCAGATATCATGGTTTACAATGGTGTATCTGCCAATGGTGATGGGCTAAATGATAAATTTAAAGTAGCCTGTATCGAAGATTTTGAAAATAACAATGTGAAAATCTTCAACCGGGCTGGTGAACAGGTTTACGAAGCGAACTATTATGATAACCAAGGCACTTATTTCGATGGTTATGGAAATAGGGGCATCTATTTAGGAAAACCTGAATTACCGGTGGGCACTTACTTCTATATCATTGACCTTAAGGACGGAAGTGTTCCAAGAACAGGTTATCTTGAATTAGTGAGGTAAAAAACAGGTTAAAAGGATCTGATAAGTCCTTTGTTCAACAGCAATGAAATTTCAGAAAGCAGGTTTATTGGCTACGGCTGGTAAACCTGTTTTTTTTTGATTCCCGCTGTTCAATGTTCAAGGTTTGATCTTGCCTGTTGATTCTGCTGTTTATTAATTAAGATACAGTACTAACCGAAACAGCGTACAAAACCCGGGAGATCCCTGTCTGTACAGGGATGACGTCAAAGTCGTGAGCATTCTATTGTGTCATGTTTTTATTTTTATTATGATTTTTGGTCTTTGGGCATAACTCCAACCCAGCCACAAGCGTAAAAACCACCACTAGCGTCATTCCTGCGCAGGCAGGAAACCCCTGATGGTAGCACGCTATCTGGTATAAACCGCAATTGACAAGTAATCTTAGCTTCGGCACTTACACTATCTAAGTACAAAAACCCGGGAGATCCCTGTCTGCACAGGGATGACGTTAAAGTCGTGATTGTTCTATCGAGTCATGTTTTGATTATATTTGATGGTTCTTTTTCTTATCCTATTTACTGAATCTAAGTATATTTGAGTATATCCTATGTATTAAAGTAATGAAAGAAAAGGGAGGATATGTTTATATTGTATCCAACAAATTAAGAACTGTATTGTATGTTGGTGTCACAAGTAATCTTTATGGTCGAATAACAGATCATAAAAATGGAGAGGGGTGTTATTTTACAAAAAAATACAAATGTTCGGATATAATATATTACGAGTTTTTCTCGGATATTGAAGAGGCTATTAAAAAAGAAAAACAACTAAAAAAGTGGAATAGAAGTTGGAAAGAAAATCTTATCAAAAAAATGAATCCACAACTACGTGATTTATATGATCATATAGAAAACATGCTTTGATTCACGTTAAGTAGCTTTAGTATATTGGATATTATTTGCCGACTTACTAAATGATCCCTTTTAAGGACTACTTTCCATCCTGCCACAAGCGTACAAACTACCACTGCGTCATTCCTGCGCAGGCAGGAAACCCCTGATGATGGTACGCTATCTGGTATAACCGCAAATGATAAGTAATCTTAGCTTCGGCACTTTCCCCAATCTGAGTACAAAACCCGGAAGATCCCTGTCTGCACAGGGATGACGTTAAAGTCGTGATCGTTCTATCGAGTCATGTTTTTATTTTTTTAATGATTTCTTTTTTGGACTAAACTCCTTCCTGCCACAAGCGTACAAACTACCACTGCGTCATTCCTGCGCAGGCAGGAAACCCCTGATGGTAGCACGCTATCTGGTATAAACCGCAATTGACAAGTTATCCTAGCTTTGGCACTTACCCCAATCTGAGTACAAAACCCGGGAGATCCCTGTCTGCACAGGGATGACGTCAAAGTCATGAGCAATCTATTGAGTATAGGTTTATCTTTTTTGCAAATTACGATAGAGGTGAAATAACGAAGGTCAACCATTTTTAGGCATGGTCATTTTTGAACTTTTGACCTTGAACTTTTGAACCTTGAACATCCACAGACTAACTTGACATCCTATCTGGTTTTTCTCTTATGAAAGTTGTAATTTTGCGGCTTTAAAAATTTAGGCATTAGGTTATCAAAGAGTGTAAGCAGGATGAGGGATTGGTTATTATTTATCGGGGGTAATAAGCGGCTACTGAATTTCGGTTTTCTGTTCAATTTCTTCTCTTCTTTTGGCCAAACGTTTTTTATTTCCCTGTTTGTTCCCTTCTGGATTGACTCTTTGCAAATTTCAAGCACAACCTTTGGATCTGTTTTCGCAGTAGTTACAGTGATATCAGCCATATTCCTTTCTTTTACAGGAAAATATATTGATATCTTACCAGTAAGAACTTATGGATTAATTGTATTCTCGGGATTAATGATTTCCATAGTATTATTATCACAGGTTTACCATTTCACTCTTTTGATTTTAGCCCTTTTCCTTGTTCGGTGGTTTGGACAAGGACTAATGACCCACACTTCATCTACAGGAATTGCTAAATATTTCGATCATCATCGGGGAAAAGCATTGGGAATTACTACATTGGGGCATCCAATAGCGCAATTTCTCTTACCTCTACTGGTAATTCCACTAATTGTTATTGTGGGATGGCGTGAAACCCTGATATATCTTGCTGTCGCTGCCTTCATTTTAGTTATACCCAGTTTATGGGCTATTAAAGTAATCACCAACAGCAAAGATCAAATACTGAAGAAACCCATCAATAGCGATGAAGTAAGTATCGATTATTTTAAGAATAAACAGTTTTGGATCATTGCCAGCAATGTCTTTGTCATCCCATTTTTATGTACTGCAATCTTCCTATACCAATATATGATTGGCCAAAGCAAGGGTTGGGATCCTTCATGGGTAGCCTTTTCTTTTGCTTTTTTTGCCATTTTCAGTGCTGCGGCATTATTAGTATCAGGTTATTTAATTGATAACTACTCCGGTACATTTTTATTTCCTTTATACCTGATACCTGCGATAATTGCATTTGTATTAATTGTAAGTATTGATTCAAAATGGATATTCCCAATATTTTATGGACTGTTAGGTATGTCCTCCGGGTTGGGAAGTACCGTGAAGACTGCCCTTCAAACAGAGGTATATGGATCGGCCAATCTTGGAAAAATAAGAAGTTACTTCAGTACAATCCTCGTGTTAAGTACTGCGGTAGGTCCGCCGCTAGTTGGATTATTACTCGACTCTCAATTTTCCATGCCCTTAATCATGGGATTGATGGGGTGTGTAATCTTGATTGTTTTTATAATGAGTTTTAAGGTGTGGGAAAACAAACATTACGACCAATTGGCATCATTGATTACAAAAACGGCTATGTTCTGGTTTTAAAAATTTCCTTTTTTAACAACAGTTTAAAACAGATCCCAAACAACTACTCAAACAACATATCCCAAAATGGGATATATTATTGATTGTGAGAATTATTGTTTTTAGAACTTTAAGAGAGTTTTTTGAAAAATCTGAATACTCAGGTGCAGAAGTATCATTAAGAGCATGGTATCACGATTCTATAGCAGCTAATTGGAAAAATTCAAATGAACTCAAACAGAAATATAAAAATGCAAGTACTATTGGAGATGGAAGAGTAGTTTTCAATATAAAAGGCAATGAATAAAGGTTAGTAGCTGCGATAGACTATGAATTCCAGGTGATGTTATTCGATTTATTGGAACACATGAACAATATAATAAAATTGATTAAAACAATTTGATTATGGATATAAGACCAATAAAAACCGAGGAAAATTACAGAGATGCAATTAAAAGAATAGAAGAGCTTTGGGGTGCTAAAAAAGACACTAAAGAAGGGGATGAATTGAATTTATTGGTTACCCTAGTAGAGTTTTATGAAATTAAAGATTTTCCGATTGCTCCTACTGACCCAATTGATGCAATAAAATTTCGTATGGAGCAAATGGGAATGACAAAAAGCGATATGGTTTGTTATTTAGGCAGTCAAAGTAAGGTTAGTGAAATTCTAAATAGAAAAAGAAGCCTAACTTTGAATATGATAAAAGCTTTATATAAAGGGCAAAAAATACCTCCAGAGATTCTATTATCATAGTATGGGAATAAATTCAGGAATCATATATTTGCAATGGTTGTTTTCTCTGAATCCTTCTATAATATAATAACCAACGCCACGGGTTTTATTATCTTGGATTATAGTTCTTTTATCTTAATATTTTTGAAGGAAACTTCATCGCCATGATCCTGTAAAAGGATATTCCCTTCTTCATATTCACCAAAATTTGGCCAATCTTTGTATTTGCTGAAAGCTACCAGTGCTTTCCACATCTGGGTATTCCTTTCATATTCCACAATCTTCACACCATTCAGAAAATGTTGAACCTGATCACCATTCACCACGATACGTGCCCGGTTCCATATACCAATGCCATTAAAATATTTTTCGTTGGGGATGTGTGGATTGTGTATTTTAGCGTTTGCCTTGATCAGGTCATACAATGAACCCAATGTCCTGTTGCCATCTACACCCATTTTAGCATCAGGATGTTTAGCATCATCTAATATTTGGAACTCGCAACCAATGGCTGATCCCGCACCTTTGTTCAGGTCTGTATCCACAAAATATTTGATGCCACTATTGGCACCTTCTGTGATTTTGAAATCCACTTCAAGTATAAAATTTTTGTATTTCTTTTTGGTCACTATGTCACCGCCATTAGCTGATTCCCCACCACTTGATTTTAATACAGTCAGTTCGCCATTATTGATTTCCCATCCTTTTTTTGGAAAATCATTTAAACGCGCCCCCTTCCAATTATCAGTATTTACGCCATCCCAAATCAGTTTCCAGCCATCTTTCTTTTCATTTTCTGTAAGTTGGTTTTTCAAATAACTTACTTCTGGAATATCCACATTTCCAAATTCCTGAAAATCCTGATTTGTAGCTTCTTTTATTTTAATATTTTTCCACCTGATCTTTTTTCCTTCCAATGCCTGGTTATTAATGGAATGGACCTGCAATCCTATAAAACCTGTTTCCACCTCTTCCTCAACCAGATTGGCAACCGGCACCCCGTTTACCCAGGTTATGATATGGTTATTCCAGGCTAAAACTTTAAACGTATTCCATTCACCTTTTTTAAAAGCAGATTTTGCTGATGGGTTATATTCAACTGGATATCGCCAACCCTTACGGGCTTCATCATAAATACCACCGGCCCATCCTCTTTGGGAGTCTTCACATTCTATCTGTAAACCATGAACCCGGCCATCCTGATAAGCAGGCAGGCTTTTGCTACGAATCTGTACGCCTGAATTTAGACCTTCGTCCATTTTCATTTCATATTCCAGCACAAAGTTGGTATAAGTTTTTGATGTGGTTAGAAAAGTATTGGGGGTGCCTGTTTTGGAAATTCCTGTAATCGTTCCATCTTCAATTTTATAATCAGCTGCTCCACCGAGTTTTTTCCAGTTTTTTAGATTTTTACCATTAAAAAGTGGTGTCCATTCCTGTGCGCTTGCAGCAATTGTCATTGTAATTATCAAGCATATTAGGAATATCGGTTTTATTATTCTTTTCATCATGATAAATTTTTTTAAAAAATAATATGATCAGGATTTCTATATTAATGGTATATTTTCACTTCTAAATTTATGGCATCTTATCTACCTATGCAATAATTAATATGCATAATCTTGAATATTCTTGTGAATAATGTCTTCATAATGCAATTTTTTCATTTTAATGCCTGAAAAACCATTCAATTCTCTTATTTTAGTAAAAAACTGTTTACCTGCTAAAAAATTATGAACAGAAGAAAATTTTTTGCTACCTCAATACTCACTGGAGCCGCAACTGCATTAACTGGAAGCAGTTTGCTTTCGGGATCATTAAAGCCGAATCCAATTTTTGCACCAAACGTTAATGGCAAATTTAAACTGAAATATGCCCCTCACTTCGGAATGTTTCAAAATCATGCTGGCGACGATCCAATAAATCAGTTGAAATTCGCTGCAGATCATGGGTTTACGGCTTGGGAAGACAATGGCATGAACGGCAAGCCTGTTGATTTGCAGCAAAAGATTGCCAGAACGATGGAGCAACTCAATATGGAAATGGGGGTTTTTGTTGCCCATCATATTACATGGCATGAACCAACCCTCACTTCAGGGGATAAGGCAAAAAAACAGGAATTTTTAGATCAGATAAAAGCATCAATTGAAACAGCCAAACGGGTAAATGCCAGGTGGATGACGGTTGTTCCTGGATTTGTGGATCTAAAAAAAGAAATGGACTATCAAACTGCCCATGTGATTGAGGTATTGCGTGCTGCATCAGAAATTCTCGAACCCCATAACCTTATCATGGTTTTGGAGCCTTTAAACTGGTGGGCGGATCATCCGGGTTTGTTTTTGTCGAAAATCCCTCAGGCATATATGATTTGTAAAGCCGTAAACAGCCCTTCATGTAAAATATTATTCGATATTTATCACCAACAAATTACTGAAGGCAACCTGATACCCAATATTGATAAAGCATGGGATGAGATTGCTTATGTACAAGTCGGTGACAATCCTGGAAGAAATGAACCGACAACAGGTGAAATAAATTATAGAAATGTTTTCTCACATCTATACAAAAAAGGATATAAAGGAATTCTGGGAATGGAACATGGTAAATCACAGAGAGGAAAAGAAGGTGAGCAAAAGCTTTTAAATTCATATCTTGAGGTGGATGATTTTGATATATAAAAGTTGAGGAGCTGTAAGCTGGTGAGTTGGGGAGCTGAAAATAGCTCAATGGCCCATTGCACCATATTCTATCAACTATATTCTTTGAACTTATATCTCACCTATTAGCTTTCACCCTGACCTACGAGCCATGAACTATGACCTACGAGCTATTTTTACATCACTTTTGTTACGCCAGGTGTTGGAATCGGATAAAAACCGTTTTCATCTGGTAGTACAGGTGGTAAGGCATCCCATGCATAACTTTCTGGTCCAATATTCATTTCAGAAGTCAAGGCTTCGTCCCAATTGATTAACTGGCCTGAATAGGTTGCCATTCTTCCCATCACTGCGGACATCGTACTGAACGCACCATTTTCTGCATCATTTATTATTTTATCTGATTTTCTTATAGCGGCAAATAATTCGTCTATTTCTACCTGATACGGATTTGGATCGTTTCTTTCTCTGTGTGCCAGCAAAACTGACCCTTTTAAATCATGTATAGTACCATCAGCAGTATTGGAACGGCCTGTTGTTCCTTGAAAAGCTTCTGAAACAAGATCCATACATCCTGGTTGATGGCGGCATTGGCTTGAAATTATAGCTCCTCCCGGATATTCAAATTCAACGAAATGGTGATCAAAGATTTCCCCATATTCTTTACCTGTCCTCACCTGGCGACCACCCATACCTTGTGCAGTTTTAGGATATTCCCCAATTACCCAGTTAGCTACATCAATGTTATGAATATGCTGTTCCAAAATATGATCACCACAAAGCCAATTGAAATAATACCAATTCCGCATTTGGTATTCCATTTCGGTTTGTCCATGTATTCTTGGTTTTACCCATACACCCGGATTATTCCAATATACCTGTCCCGAGATGATCTGACCTATTGCCCCACCATTAAGTCGTTTAACTACTTCCCTATACTTAGTTTGATACCTACGCTGCAATCCCACTACTACATTTAACTTCTTTTGCTTGGATAATCTCGTAACTTCCAATACCTTTCTCACTCCGGGAGCATCAACAGCAACGGGTTTTTCCATAAATACATGTTTGCCCTGATTTATCGCCTCTTCAAAATGAATGGGGCGAAATCCAGGAGGTGTAGTTAAGATCACTACATCTGCCATAGCTATTGCTTTTTGGTAAGCTTCGAATCCCACAAAACGATTTTCCTCAGGGACCTCTATTGTTCCTAATTGTTCTTTTTTATTACTACCCAACGTTTTTATTTCATTTGTTATAGCAAGGTAACTTTCATCCAATCTGTCTTTGAAAGCATCTGCCATGGCTACTAACTTTACATCCTTTCCTGTCCGCAAGGTTTGAACAGCCGCCCCTGTTCCCCTACCCCCACAACCTATCAAAGCAACTTTTATGGTTGATTGTCCTGCTACATTTGCACTGGCTCCAACTGGTAATCCTGCCACCATTAAACCTCCTGCAAGTAACGCAGAACCCCTTACAAAATCCCGACGACTGTAATTAACATTTTCAGATAAATTATTCTTTTTCATAATTATGAATATTTACAACAATTTTATTTTCAATCATTCATCTAAGTTTGCAGCCCAAAAAGCTTCTATCTCTTCAGGCGTCATCTTTTTTGCTGGTTTCACAATTCTAAATCCCACAAATGGGGAATCAGTATTCCACCAAAAACTTTTAGGTAGCTGTGGGTCTCTTCTTTTCCACCTTTCCGGATCGGAAGACATTCGGGCAGCACATCGCAAAACCTCAGGATCATCATCATAAGAGCCACCCTTTACAGTTCTGGGTTCTAAAGCGGTTGGTTTTGACCAGGGATTTTTAATTACATCCCCTTCCATACTTTCATAAAAATCCGGATCATACTGATCGAGTGTCCATTCAGCAACATTCCCGTGCATATCGTATAATCCCCAAGGATTAGGTTTTTTTAAACCCACTTTCTTATACCTCCCACCGCTATTGGCATAGTGCCAGCCATAGTCATCCAGTTTATTCAATTCATTTCCAAAACTATAAACATCCTGGGTTCCAGCCCTGCAAGCATATTCCCACTCAGCCTCTGTCGGAAGTCTGTAAAATTCACCAGTTACTGTCGATAACCATTTACAAAAAGTGAGTGCTGCATATTGTGTCATACTTACAGCCGGATAACCACCGGCTTTCCCCATACCAAAACTGGGATCTTCGTAAGGAGGACTCGGTCGGGAGATGGCATCCACTTCCGGGTTGGTTGGCACATCATCTGAAATTGAAGGCTTGATTTTATTTTTATCAAGAAATTCCTCGTATTGTTCCCAGGTAATCTCATATTTCCCCATCCAAAATGGCGCTATCTCTACTTTTCTTTGAGGACCTTCATCCTCATTTCTATGGTTTTCACCTTCGGGGCTACCCATTATAAAAATACCACCTGCTATTGGGACCATCTCTATCTCTATTTCTGACCCGGGTATTTTTTGATTATATGGTGCCAAAATTTTTTGATCCTGTGCATTCCCTATGAATAATAGTAAAAAATTGACAAGTATGATAGGTCCAACGATCTTCATAAATATAATTTTATCATTTAACAATTAAGATTAAATCCTCAAACTTAACAGTTACTTCATCACCCGCTACAATTTGTCCAAACATTGCGGTAGGAGGTTTTATGTCAAAATCAGTCATTTTTAATAATTTAGAGCCTGAAAAAATAAAATCATTGCCATTTTTTTTACCCTCAAGAAGTAGTTCGATAGGTTTGGTCATTCCTGCAACCTGTAGATCCCCTACCACAAATAATTCAAATACACCTTGTTGTTTATTTATACTTTCTTTTACCTCTGATTTTCGGCTGGTAAAAACTATCTCCGGGTGTTCATTTCCCTTCAAAGACTCATGTGCCCTGTTATCCATCGTTGTTCCTCTTCCACTTTCCATACTTCTAACGTCTATACGCAATTCAACATTTTCAAAAGAATCACCTTTTTCAAGTACAGTCTTCCTGGAGACAGCATTTTTCATTTCGACATGGCCAAAAATCTTTTTAACTTCTATTGTCCAGTCACTTAGATTAGACGTGCCGGAAATTGATATTTTGCTTTCAGAAGAAAACTGATAGGTTTTTACCTGTGCAAATACAGGTATTATTGAAATATGGACCCACAATAATAAATTGCATATTTTAATCATAACCACTTTAGAATTTTATAAAATCTTACTAAATATATGATTTTGTCATTATTAATCCAAAAAGAATACTTATTCGCCAATGCTTAGAGAATTAGATGATACTAATAGAAGCTCACCAAAGCAGATTGTTTGGTATCCTTATTTTTTATAATTTTATTGAAATAGACTTTTGAATTTTTTTATATGTCCAAAATCAGAAAGTTCGGCACTTTTGGTGGCGTGTTTACCCCTTCTATCCTTACCATATTAGGTGTGATCATGTACCTGCGGCTACCAAAAATAGTCGGAGAGGCTGGTTTATTTATGACACTGGGTATTATTGTGCTGGCCCATGTGATATCTTTTGCCACCGGACTAAGTGTGGCCTCAATTGCCACAGATAAAAAAGTGGAAGCCGGAGGTACTTATTACATGATTTCCCGGAGCCTTGGATTGCCAATAGGTGGCACATTAGGGTTGGCATTGTTTGTAGGTTTATCATTCAGCGTGAGCTTATATTTGATAGGTTTTTCTGAAAGTTTTTTAAGTGTAACCGGGTTTGATGTAACCAAAAACACCATCAGAGTTGCCGGAAGTGCTATGTTGCTGTTGGTTACAGTTGTTACCTTTATCAGTACATCGCTTGCCATAAAAATGCAGTTTATTATAATGGGTGCCATTGTATTGTCATTGGTGTCTATTTTTCTTGGTAAACATGAAATATCCCCTGCTATACCACTTTTGGATATAAATCCGGAGAGCAGGGAATCCTTTATTGGGCTTTTTGGAATATTTTTCCCTGCAGTTACAGGGTTTGAAGCTGGTGTATCCATGTCCGGGGACTTGAAAGATCCTAAAAAATCCATCCCTAAAGGATCAATAGCGGCGATCGTAGTTGGATTTGTAGTATATATAGGTTTGACTTTCTTTTTTGCATATACTGTAAATCGGGATGCCCTCATCAATGATTCTACTGTTTTGTCTGCCATATCCCTTTTTGCCCCTCTGGTAATTGCAGGAATTTGGGGAGCTACCATATCTTCAGCATTGGGGAGTATATTGGGTGCACCGCGTATCTTGCAAGCCACTGCGCTTGACAGGATCACACCACGAATATTTGGTAAAGGTTATGGTGCTTCCAAAGAACCGCGAAATGCCTTATTGCTTACATTTATCATTGCGGAAGCAGGCATTCTGGTAGGAGAACTGGATGTGATTGCCAGGGTGGTATCTATCTTTTTTATCACAACCTACGGCTTTCTAAACCTGAGCTGTGCTTTTGAATCCTGGGCTAGTGCTGACTTCAGACCTCAATTTAAAATCCCTATCTGGATAAGCATTGTAGGTGCCATAGCCTGTTTTATCGTCATGATTGAGCTGGACTTAATAGCCATGATCGCTGCTACATTGGTTCTTGGACTGGTGTATTTGGTATTAAAAAAGAAAGAGCTTCAGCTGGCAGGTGGTGATGCCTGGAGTGGTGTATGGGCATCAATTGTAAAGGCGGGATTAAATAAGATTAAATCAATCACAAGTACATAGCCGCAACTGGCGACCCAATATCATCATGTTTCATGGCGAAACCAGGCACCATCTGGTGGAATTGGGAAAAGCCATTGCCGGAAGACTCGGAATTCTGTCAGGATTTCAATTAATCGAATCAAACGTACCATTACTTGCCAAACCTCAAAGCAATACATCTAAGATAAAAACAGATACCGAGAATTATTTTGAACATCAGCATTATTGCCGTGACTTCTTCTCCGGAATAGATGAGATTGCCAGGGTATATGGATTTGCCGGAGTGGAACCCAATACCATTTTAATGGGTTGGAGCAGAAATGAGGCCCATAAAGCTAAATTTTTACAGTTGGTTAAAAGCTTGAATAAAAATGACTTTAATACGATTTATCTAAACTATAACCATCATAAAGGTTATGGAGATTATAAAACCATAGATATATGGTGGGAAGGTTGGGGAAGAAATCTTTCATTTGCCATCAGTTTAAATAAACACATGTTTTACAATAGCAAATGGAAACAAGCCGAAGTACGACTGCTGACTATAGTACCCAATCATTTTGTTGCCGAACAAGTGCATAAATTTTTGAATAAATTAATGATCACCCAACGGGTTAGATTTAAGCCGGTTATCATTGATCAGGAAAAGGAAAAACTATCCAGGGAAGATATTATTATAAAAGAATCGGCATTATCTGACTTGACAATTCTCGAATTAAAGGAAAAGTTTAGCCAAACGATTGAACAGGTAGACCATCAGATGAACGCTCTTTTGCCAAACTTGGGTACATCGTTGATCATTGACGCTTCTGAAGATTTTGAGCATATTGACCTGAATATCACAAATCCGGAAAAAGTAATAGAAAAAACACCTTCCGAAGTAGTACTTACGCAACTAACATTACCACAATATACCATCGCTATCCAGGCTTTGAAGCCCTTGGATATGGAAGGATTAAAAATTTATGATAAGTTTTATCAAAAGACTATATCGCCTATTTATGTTGAAAATACAGCTCTGCTTAAAGATTTTATTTCAATTATAAAAATCACCTTGTCTGGATTACAAAAAGCATTGAGTTACCAAGATAACTACAGAAAAACCAAAGCTTTGGCAAGGGTAAAAAATGAATATCATTTTCAGGTTCAAAAGCTGTTTGAAACCTTAAAAGACAGTAAAATCCTACGTTACCAGGAAACGTTCAATCAAGGGTTGGAAGAGTATCGGATCACATTAAGTGAGCTTGTGGATAAAGTTCCGGGTTCGCTTACCATATATTATCCAAAAGCTGAATTTAACCTAAAAAAGAATGAGTCAATGCCAATCAAATGGTATAAAATCAGAAAAAAACTATCGCAACTGTTTTCTGAGCATTCTATTTCAGTGAATGTTGATTTTCGTAAAGGAGTAGAATTTTACCTTGAAAACATTGGGCATCGTACGCTTTCAGGTGTATTGCAAGATATGAACAATAGTTTTAGGGCTATACTTAAGGACATCAAACTTGCGGGAGATGAAATGACGAAATTTCTTGACCAGTTCAATACATCCGGTTATGATTTCCCTGATATCGCCAGTGTGGAAGTGTACGAAAAAAAAGTATTGACTGAATTACAAAATATTGCCCAAAACCAGCAAAATGAAGGATTGGGTATTAAAAATCATTTGAAGTCAGAATTTAGAAAAAACATTCAATTGTTAAGTTATGATTTAGATAAGGTAGCCATAAATATTCTGATTGCTAAAAAAAGAATTGTTGGCCGTAACTATATACAGGTGAAGGAGGAAAACATTTCTTTCGCTGATAAATTCCTGGATAATACTGTTTTAATTATCAATCAATATTATCTCAATGCATTGATTCAACAGGTAAAGGAGCGGTTATTTGAAGAGGTAACCGAATTGCTAGCCGATCTGGATGTGGTAATAGAAAAACGGATAAAAAAATCCATCACCAGAGTACGGCAATCGCTTAAAAATCCCGAAAAATCAGTAACCGTCGATATTCAGACAGAAATAAATATTTCAACTTTGTTTAATGATCGGTTCAAAGAGCTATCTAAAATAATAACCACTCTGCCGGAGACCCTCACTATTGGTACTGAAACTGAGATGGATCAACAGGTTGAAACCATCGAAATTCCTGTTCGAAGAATGATGAGTTACTATTTGGAATCAGCTTTTCTGGGCCCAATACAGGATAAGTTGGAAATAGTAACTCAGGAATTACGCAGAATCTTGATAGTGGCCACTGACAGCTTGCGACTTGGCCGGTTTCATTACGAAAATGTGAATCAGGATGATCAAAACCAATTAAACAATACAATAGAGAGTTTGATCAGACAGGTAGAACTTGATGAGAAACATGCTGAAACGATCAAGCAAAAATTATTCACTGATATTCGGACCACTTTCAGGGATGCCTTCAAACCTTACGCCACCATCACTACTACCTTGGAAACATCGCAAGAGTTTTCCCATTCTGTCAAGAAATATCAGGGTAGAAAAGCATTGTCCAGAATAGAAACCTATAAAGGAAAACTGAGCAATTCGGTCCGTAATCAATTGGCGACCCTCATATATTCAAGGAGTGAAGGGATGCTTTTTGCAAAAACCATCACCGAAACACAAAATGTTTCTGCTATATCCAGAATATTAAAACTTGTGGAGACAGTAAGTCCTCAGCAAGCGGTAATGGAACAACTACCCAACTATTATAAAAATCTGTTTAGCGGCCGATCGAGTATTGGTCAGGATTTTTGGATTTACCATGAAGAACAGGAAATACAGTTTGAAATAGCCGTAAACCGCTTCTATAGTGGATCTGGAGGCGGAATTGTTATGATGGGGGAAAGAAATGCCGGAAAAACAGCGTTTTGTAAATATGCTGCGGGTAAATACATAAGCAATAAGGAGGTTTATCATATCTATCCACCAAGATACGGTTCCACTGAAATTAAAGATCTTGAAGCTGAATTCAAAAAAAACGGGATTATCTCCGGATCAATAGATGATTATACCGGTTATCGGATTCAAACTACCATCATTCTTCATGATCTGGAGTTGTGGTGGGAAAGATCACCAGAAGGTGGTAATGTGATTAAGTTGCTGAAGGAGTTAATTTATCAACTACAGGACAGAAAAGTACTATTCATCATTAATCTCAATCCTTATGCTTTTTCTTTGATCAATAAAATTTACAACCTTGGTGATGTGATTACTGAATACATTACTTTGTCACCGTTTGATGCCGAAGAATTAAAAAATATGATTATGTTGCGGCATTTTTCCAGCCGGATGCATTTTGTGTGGAAAGGAGTAACAGACAAAGAAATTTCTGAATGGCAATTGGCAAGGCTTTTCAATAGCATTTTTAACTATTCATCGGGCAATCCTGGTGATGCTTTAAATGTTTGGATCAGTTCAATATCAAGGATAACCAATCAAACTTTGTATTTAGAGCTTCCCAAGCCCCCTGATTTGGCTCCTCTACAGCAGCTTGAAGCAGATTGGATGGTGATGCTAGCCCAAATGATTTTGCACAAACGCTTGAGTATGGAAAAATTGGTCAGGATTTTTTCAACATCGGAGGAAGATGTGCAATATAAAATGAACATTTTGAAACGTTCTGGATTAGTGACCGAGCGAAACCCTGGGTTGTACGTGGTGAACCCCTATATTGAGCCTTTTATTACGGAAGAGCTAAAGGAAAGGGAGTTGATATGAAATGTTCAATGTTTAAAGTTTAAGGTTTGATGTTCAATGTTCAATGTTTAATGTTCAATGTTTAAAGTGTGACCATGCCTAAAAATGGTTGACCATTTTATTCAACCTTCAACTTATCAATTGCAAAGAATACATTCAGAATCTGAGCTTTTGTTTGGCAGTTCAAAACTAATCATTTTTTCAAACTTTATTGGTG
>JAEWLI010000101.1 GCA_023393375.1 Bacteroidota bacterium | reverse complement strand
CTTCCCCGGTAATACAGACACACTGTCCGCCTTTTTCGCCCAATTTTTCAAACAGAAAATTGAGCTTTTCAAAATAGCTGTTACGTTCCAGCAGAATCATAAAAAATCATTTCACCATAAATAAATTACCTTTTTGAAAGTAAAAATATTTCTCCTATTGATGCAACAGAACGATTATCCTTTTTTCTACGCACTGAGTAGATGTTTCTGACTCCTAACATTACTGCAAAGTAGTTAACGCTTCTGCTGTCACAATGTCTTCATACCTGGTTATCCCATTTTCATTAAATGCCTCTATAGAAAAATAATAATCCTGGTTGGCATTTAAGGTATTAATGGTAACTGAAGTATCCCCATAAACCATGTAACTATGATATAGCTTGTTTTTATCACTTCCATAACTTATCACATAACCAGTGGCATTTTGTGATCTTTCCCAAATGAGTTCGACTTTCCTTTTATCATCCCCTCTTGTCGCCACCAGTTGACTAATGGGTTCAGGTTTGTTTCCATTGCCCTTTCCAAATACTCTGAAGCCGCTAATAGCAAAATGACCATCAGGAACTTCGATATTATTAATCTTCAGGTACCGGCAGGAAACCGCACCTTCTAATTGGATATAATCATGGGAATTGTCCGTTTCATTTTTGGACTGGTCAACTAATAATGTCCAGTCACTGCCATCATCAGAATACTCGATGGTGTACCTGTGGAAGAGATCTTTCTGTCTTCCAACAATTGAGGTATTATATTCAGCAAAATTGATTTGAATGGCATAAACATTGTATTTGTCACCTAAATTAATGATCGCATACTCTTCTTTACCACCACTTTTTGCCGCCCAGTACGTTCTAATGTCTTCATCAATCATATTTTGAGCGGGCAAGGTGTCAATTGAAGAAGATACTTCCACATTTTTGCCATATGAAAGTATCATCCATCCTGGAAAGATATCTTCAAAGCTATTTATCTTTTTCGTTGGCATGATAAATGGATAATCGCCATACTTAGTAATTGAGAACAAGGTACCATCCTGATCATAAAAAGCCGGGTACACTCCAAGTCTACGTTCGAACATGTGTTTTTGGGAAATAGTAATGGTGCCCATTTGCCACGCATTGCCATATTGATCGGTAAACAAACCGCCATGGCCTGCACCTGCAGCAAAACCTTCTGGTTTGTATGCAAAAGGATTGTGATTTTGAAGTGAGAAAGGGCCTAATGGATTATCAGATACATATATACCGTCAGCATAACTTTTAAATTCTGTGCCAGGCCCTGAATATTGCAGATAGAATTTACCATTTTTCTTGGTCACCCAGGCTCCCTCAATCCAGGGGCTTTGGTTTATCAGAGTATTATAATCACCCGGTACTTCCCAACCATGTTCTGTAGGGTTGGCATGGATCAATTCTTTTGTCTCTCCTATAAAGGAAAATCCGTTTCTATAATCAACTTCTACACCATAAATGGGCAGTGAATCAGAACACCCCCAATAAAGGTACAGTCGGTTATCATCATCAAGATAAAACGCAGGATCCCAAACCGGAACCTGTAGTTCTGGTACTGCAACCGACCATTCTCCTTCAAGTGGATTGGTGCTTTTATAGATGGTACTCAGTTCGTTGGAAGAAGCCAAAAAGTATAAGGTATCATCCAGAGCAATTGCAGTCGGGGCATATTCTTCGGTGGGAATTTGAGATGTCTCAACAAATGACCAGTTTAGCAGGTCTTTAGAATTCCAGTAACCACCTGATTTTGATGCAAAAAGAAAATACCTGTCCTTATACCAGACCACACTGGGATCGGCAGCTTCCCGTCGTGAAGGTTCGTCCAAAGCAAACCTATAGCTTATATTCACGGGATTACAAATGGTATTTATGTTGGTACCTGAGGAAACCCTTTCCGATGTCGTTGCGCAACCAGCCAGCAAGAACATCAGTAATATAACATCTCCCAATTTCTTCATCTTATCTATTTATCATGAAACTTGACTTTTTAAAGATTCCAATTTACTCAATTTTGTAATGAATGTCGAGGTTTTCCTATATTATGTCTGAAATTACAGGATACTAAAGTAATTTACTCATGAAGCTCTGACGAATTATCCGGGTATTACAGTAAAAGTGTCCCTCATAACAAAGCATAGATGATTACAAAATTTCAAAAGTCGACAATATACACATTAACCTTACAGCATATTGTACCCATTGGCTCCCAATTAATCGATGCCTTTGCCCTATCCTCAACCTCATTTTATACAAATATTTTCAAAATATGGAAAAATAATTATATTTTGAGGCTCCTCATTTTAAATTTTTTAAATAAAAGATCAGTCATATTGATATTTCTTCAAGAAATTCATACATGTCATTGAAAATCAATGAATTAGACAGATTTGGAGTTACATAAATAATATCTTTGAGTTTAAAATGTTGGTCATAGAAGTGTGTGCGTGATGGTTTTAACAGATGTAAGGCCTGGTATATTTACCCAATTAAAATTTGTTGATTCGATAATATCCACCACTGTTGTAGGTGCAGGAATATTAGCATGTAGTGTAACGGGATTTTATTCTGGGTGGGGACTAAGTATGCTAATAATTGGTTTAGCTGTTATAGCTTATTTCTTGCTGAAAATTTGGTTATCCAAGCATCCATATTTTAGTTATTACATCTCTATTATACTAGGTGTAATAGCATCAGTAGTCTTTTATGAGTCCAGTGGCAATTCTTATCTCCTCATATTAATGTATGCAATACTTCCTGTGATGATACTTTTAAAAAATTGGAAAGTTTTTTTACCATTCATCATCATATTTTCAGCGACATATCTGTTTGCAGAATTAATAATAAAAAACGACACTCCTAATCAAAGCTTTTTTTCTCAAGCATTTATTTATGTCGGTTCTCTATTAATTACTTCTACTGTATGCGGTTATTTAGCTGCATTGCTTAAATCTATTAGTAATCAGGTTAGCGAATTAAGTATTCAACTGGAACAACTTACAGAAAATGAAAAAATCAATATCGAATTTGCTAAACAGATATCATCGGGCAATTTTGATAACCAGTACAATTTGAAGGATAATGATACCTTGGGACAGTCACTGGTTGAGATGAGCAAAAATTTAAAGGAAGCTGTTGTATTGGAAAAACAAAGAAACTGGAGTGTAGAGGGGATAGCTAAAATTGCAGATATACTCAGAATGAGCCATCAAAACATGAATGAACTGGCTTATAGCGTCATTTCCCATCTGGTAAAATACATGAATGCCAATCAGGGAGGTATATTTATTTTAAATGATGAAGATGCTGACAACATTTGTTTGGAGTTAAGTGGATGTTATGCATACGAAAAGAGAAAATTTATAGATAAAACTATTACTATCGGGCAAGGCTTGGTAGGCCAGGCGTATTTGGAAAAGGAAATGATCTATATGACCAATATACCGGAAAATTATGTCCATATTACCTCTGGATTGGGAGATGCCACTCCAAATAGCTTAGTGGTGGTTCCAATTAAAATGGAGGATCAAGTGATCGGTGTATTGGAGCTTGCTTCATTTAAGGAATTTCAGTCGTTTGAACGGGAGTTTTTGGAAAAAGCATGTGAAAACATTGCGTCTGCTATTATTTCTTCAAAAGTGCAGGATAAAACTGGGAAGTTACTGAAAGAATCACAAGAAATGGCCGAGGAAATGCGTGCTCAAGAAGAAGAGATGAGGCAAAATATGGAAGAGTTGCAAGCTACCCAGGAAAGCTTACAACGGGAGAGCCAGGAAAACGAAAATATGCAGAAAGAAATCCTCAAGGCCAAAAATTTCCTTCAGTCAATCATTGATGCCATTCCTGACCCTATTTTTGTCAAAGATCGTGAAGGTCACAGGTTGATCATGGTGAACCAGGCTTGGAAAGATAATTACAGTGGTGGGGTGAATGTGATAGGTAAGAATGATTTCGACCTTTTCCCCAAAGAGATGGCCGAAGGGTATTACAATGATGAAGAAAAACTCTTTAAAGAAAAGAGGGAGTATGTGGTTGAGGAAAAGAGTTTGAAAAATGGTTCAGAAATTTATAATATTACCAAAAAACGTGTGATTGAAAACGAGTTTGGGGAAATGTTCCTTGTGGGGATCAACCATGATATAACTGAATTAAAAAAATTACAAGGTGAATTATCAAATGAGAAATACCTGCTCGATGCATTGATGAATACAGCGGAAGACCTGATTTATTTTAAAGATATTGAAAGCAGATTCATCAGGATCAGCAACAACATGCTAAAAGGTTTTAAAGTAAACAGTCAGGAAGAGGTCAAAGGTAAAACTGATTTTGATTTCTTTACAGAAGAACATGCACGACAAGCTTACGATGACGAACAAAGAATTATTCGGACAGAAAAGCCTCTTCTGAGTATGATAGAAAAGGAAACCTGGGAAGACGGTAGGATATCTTATGTGTCAACCAGTAAGATGCCACTTCGTGATTTGGAGGGCAAGGTAGTAGGAACATTTGGCATCAGTAGAAATGTAACAGAATCTGTACTTAATAGCCATGATGAAGGTCAAAAGGAAAAAATGTAACATACGCCAAAGTATATGTAACATAAATGATAGAGGATGTAACAAGAGTGAAAGTGTATGTAACATAAAAATCGGATAGGGGGAAACGCTATCCATATATTTGCTTTACATGAAAGGCTTGCTTTTCATGATGTTGACGACCCAAAATATGAAAAAAGGATTACTTGAAATTTTACTCCATTTATGGCAGGGATTTTCATTATTATTTAATAATGGCAGAATTCCCGTGATCTCTTTTTACGCCACATCCAACAAAGCTTCTACAATTATTATTGACCCCACGTTATTTTTAACCCAGAGTGGTCCACTATGTTTTCACGAAATTGAAACTAAATTATGTGTAATTATAAAAACCCATTTGTATAATAAAAGCAGTATGAAAAACAAAAAGAACTTGAACCAAATTATGGAACACTTTTACAATTATTTATCATTTAAATGTTAGTTTATGAAACACGAACGTTTACTAAAAGAACCCGATAAGGGAGGTTGCGGGGTTATTCCGCAAAAAGTTAAACGATGGTCAGCAGTTATCCTGGCTGTGGTTTTTAGTTGCTTCTTGACAGATATCCAAGCTCAGGGAAGAAGGGTTACAGGGGTTGTGACGGATGAAACAGGAAGTTCGGTTCCTGGCGTCAACGTTATCATAAAAGGTACAATATTGGGTACCATAACCGATATTAATGGAGGTTATGCACTTGAAGTTGCCGGTAATGATGCCGTGTTGGTATTCAGCTATGTTGGTTACGTTACCGAAGAGATATCTGTAGGGGCCCAATCCAGGATTGATGTTAAATTGATCCCCGACATTACAAGTTTGGATGAAATTATCATTGTAGGGTTTGGTGAGCAAAAGAAACAAAGTGTGGTAGGGGCAATTACCCAAACTACTGGTAAAGTACTTGAACGTGCTGGTGGTGTTTCAAGTTTGGGTTCTGCACTAACTGGAAACCTACCTGGAGTGGTCACCATGTCAAGTAGTGGTATGCCTGGTGAAGAAGATCCAATGGTGATAATCCGAGCGGCCAGTTCATGGAATAATAGGGAGCCATTAGTATTGGTAGATGGAATTGAGCGCCCCATGAACAGTGTCGATATAAATTCGGTACAATCCATCTCTGTATTGAAAGATGCATCTGCTACAGCAATTTTTGGTGTACAAGGTGCAAACGGTGTTATTCTTATCACTACAAAACGTGGTAGGGAAGGATCGGCAAAAGTGGATGTATCGGTTAGTACCACCGTAAAAAAACCTTCCAAACTACCCAATAAACTTGATGCTTACGATGCTTTGAGAGCTAGAAATATAGCTATTGAACATGAATTAGGTGTATATCCTGACTCTTGGGGTTATATTACTCCTGGAGCCATCATAGACAAGTACCGTTATCCAGCAGATTTAGAAGAAAGAGAACGTTACCCCAATGTTGATTGGCAAGATGAACTATTTAAAGATTATGCAATGTCTTACAATGCAAATGTCAATATTTCAGGGGGTACTCCATTTGTAAAATATTTTGCTTCTGCTGATTTTATTCGTGAAGGTGACATTTTTAATGTTTGGGAAAATGATCGTGGCTATAAATCGGGTTACGGTTATAATCGTCTAAATGTTCGTAGTAACCTGGATTTTCAGTTGACAAAATCAACTGTGTTCAAAGTTAATTTGTCTGGATCAAATGGTGCCAAAAAAAGTCCATGGGGGCAGAACACTTCAGATGATTGGGCGGTTGCCCAAAGATGGGCTGGAGCATATAATATTGCACCTGATGTATTCCTACCTAAATATTCTGATGGATCATGGGGATATTACCCAAATATTTCGAATGTCACAAATTCTGCGGAAAATCTAGCCCTTTCAGGAGCAATGACTACTACTGACACCCGTATCAATACGGACTTTATTTTGGAGCAAAATTTGGACATATTGACCAAAGGTTTAAGTTTTAGAGGTTCAGTATCCTGGGATAATTCATTTATCGAAAATGACCGTGGTGTAAATGATCTATTTAATAATGCACAATTTAAATGGATTGACCCTAAAGACGGTAAGGCTTATTACAAACAGGATTACGAAAATAATAATAAATTCGATTTCATGCAGGGTATTTTATGGACAACTTCCGGTGGTGCGGTATTAAATCGTGAAACCAGAAGAAATGTCGATTACCAGTTACAATTAAACTGGGCTCGTGATTTTGAAAAGCATAGGGTAACCACGATGGGAATGATGAGCCGTAAAGAAAGAGGTCATGGAAGTCAGGTTCCTACATATCGTGAAGACTGGGCATTCCGTGCAACTTATGATTATGCATCCAAATATTTTTTAGAGTATAATGGAGCATACAATGGATCAGAAAAATTTCATAAAAAATATCGTTTTGCATTCTTCAATTCAGGTGCTATTGGGTGGATGATCTCCGAAGAATCATTTATGAAATCCATTGGCTTTTTGGATATGTTGAAAATAAGAGGATCTTACGGTGAAATTGGTGATGATAACATTCGTGATCGTTGGTTATATATGACACAATGGGGTTATGGAAATAATATTTCACTTGATTTAAACCAAGGTACAAGTCCATACACTTGGTTTAGGGAATCCCGTGTTGGTAATCCTGAGGTAAAATGGGAGACAGTTAGAAAGGCTAATATAGGGGTTGATTATTCGTTTTTTGATGGATTGTTTTCTGGAAATGTAGAGTTCTTCAGAGATAATCGGACGGACATTCTTGTAAATGGTAACGATCAAGCTTTCCCTCCATATTTTGGTGCTACGCCTCCAACTAAAAACTTAGGCCAAGTGAAAGCTGAAGGTTATGAAATTGCTTTACGAATTGAAAAATCTTTAGGTAACAGCTTGAATTTATGGGCAGATTTGAACATGACCCATGCGAAAAATACCATTATTGAAAGAGATGACCCAGCATTGTATCCTGATTATAGAAAAGGTGCAGGTTATAGCATTAATCAACACAGGGCTTATTATGATGGAGGATTTCTGAATACTTACGATCAACTTTATGGTAGTCCAATTCGTGATACTAACGATAGTTACAAACTTCCTGGAGATTATAACATCATTGATTTTAATGGCGATGGTGTAATCGACGATCAGGATAGAGTACCTTATGGTTATTCTGATTCTCCTCAAAATACCTATAATTCTACTATTGGTGTCGATTGGAAAGGTTTCAGTGCATTCGTTCAATTCTACGGAGTGACAAACATTACTCGGGAAGTACCCCTTACTAGTTTTGGAAGCAATTTGAATACTGTTTATGATATGGGTACCTGGTGGTCAAAGGAGAATCCCAATGCTGATGTGACAGTACCACGTTGGTTGTCAACCCCAAGTTATAATCAAGGTACACAATTTATGTTTGACGGTTCATACATTCGATTGAAAAATGCTGAAATCGCTTACACATTTGATAGTGAAGCAGTAAGCAGAATAGGCTTTAGTGCGTTGAAACTATATGCCAATGGTAATAACCTTTGGGTATGGTCTAAAATGCCGGATGATAGGGAATCCAATTTCGCCGGTGGTGGTGGACAAGGTGCTTACCCTACCATGAGACGTTATAATTTTGGTATCAGACTTACATTATAATAATATTGATTTCGATGAAACATACATATAAGTTTTTTTTATGGACCGGATTACTGTCCATAATAATGTTGGGATTTACTTCCTGTGAAGAGTATTTGGATAAAGCGGAAGATTCTATAGTATCTGAAGACGAGGCTTTTAAAAATTTTACAAATTTTCAGGGATTTGTAGAGCAGATGTATAAAATTCCTGATAAGCTAAAATGTTATTGGACCACTTCTTGGAACTGGGGTGAAGATGAAGTATTTAACCTCGAAGGCAGTTGGCACATGACCAATCAAGTAGATCTTGGGAATTTTTGGGGATGGCAGGCTGGTCGACTTTCTCAAGATGGTACTTATTTGGATAGAGTCCCTGATCCTATGCAAAATTCTTTGACTACTAATGATAAACACCATATTCGTTTATGGCCAAATGCCTGGTTCTTGATCAGACAAGCCAATATTGGTTTGGCTAATTTAGATAAAATGACAGAGGCTACACAAGAAGAAAAGGATATTATTGAGGGACAACTTCGCTTCTTCAGAGCATGGTGGCATTTTGAATTGATGATATATCTGGGTGGTTTGCCGTACATTGATCAGGTTTTTCCACCTACAGAAAAACCCACCTTGCCCCGTCTTACTTATCAGGAATGTGCCGATAAAGCAGGCGAAGACTTTGCAGAAGCTGCTAGGTTATTGCCTATAGACTGGGATAATACTGATGTGGGAAGAAATACATTGGGTAAAAATCAGTTACGTGCCAATAAAATTATGGCACTAGGGTATTTAGGTAAGAACTATCTATGGGCAGGTAGTCCTTTGATGAAGAATGGTGCACAAACTGGTGGAGCTAATACTTATAATTACGATGAGGAATATTGCAGGATGGCAGCAGAAGCATTTGGTGAACTGTTGCAATTGGTAGAAAGTGGTCAAACACAGTATTCATTAGCAGAATTTAAGTATCAGGATATCTATAATCATACAAGAGCTGCTGGTTCAACTTCAAGGTTCAGTGATATATTTTATACTACTGGCCAAAACTGGTTGATGCCTGGTTCAACTGAAGCCATTTTCCGTGGCCCTTCCACTGATTTTAATGGTAGCAATTGGAACACCACTAAAACTTTTGGGCCTAAGGTACAGGGTATCGTAGAACATGACAATATTATCCATCAGCCTACTGCCAATTATGTCAATTATTATGGAATGGCAAATGGACTGCCTTTGGACGATCCTGAATCGGGATTTGATCCTGAATATCCATTCAAAGATCGTGACCCTAGGTTCTATCATGATATTGTGTTCGACGGATTTAAATATGTAAATGCTTCAATGCCTGCAGAAATGGAGCACCTGAGATATGCCGGATTGCATACTGATGGTACTATGCGAAGCCCAGCAAATGGTAGCCGAACAGGATACTTTATTCAGAAACTGGTACCACACACTGCCAATAAATACGATGGTGCGTATAATTGGAGTGGAAATTTGCATGTTTATTTGCCATATATGCGCTTAGGAGATGTGTACACCATGTATGCTGAAGCATGTGCTGCTTTTGGTGGAGCCTCTGGGAAATCCACGAATTTTGCAAAAACTGCCGAAGATGCAATTAACACACTTCGTGACAGAGTAGGAGCAGGCCATGTACACGAAAAATTTACAGCAAACAGAGAACTTTTTCTTGATGAGGTACGACGCGAAAGAGCTGTTGAATTATCATTTGAAGGATTCCGGTTTAATGATTTACAACGTTGGTTGTTACTTACGGAAGCTCCTTACAATGTAAAGACTGCACAAGAATTTGATAGATTAGAAGATGATGAATTCTTTAAAAATAATGATCCTAGAGATGCTAGGGTAGCGAACTGGAGAGAAGTTCCTATTTTAACACGTCATTTTGGAGTTAAACATTATTGGTTCCCTCTGAAAGTTCAACACGTATCCATATACCCGGAATTTGGACAAAATCCAGGTTGGTAATTTGAATGTTATTAAAGATTTTATGAAATTTTAAAGATATAAATGATGAAACACATAAAAATAAGTTTCATTTTATTAGCAGTGTTTGTTTGGGTGCCATTTATTATGGAGGCCCAAACAATATCAGAAAATGAAACTAATTCAATTATTACCGTAGAAGATCCTTTGATACAGGTAGCTTACCGCAAATTACCACAAAGTGAACTTTTGGGTGGGGTTTCTGCAATTAATATAGAAGAGTTGTTAAAGTACAATTACCATACCTATAGTTTAGATGCAATGCAGGGTTATATTGGTGGTTGGAATGGTGCTTCTTTATGGGGCATGGATGACTATTTGGTATTAGTTGATGGAGTGCCGCGTGATGCAAATAATGTTATACCTACAGAAATTGAGCAGATCACATTTTTAAAAGGTGCATCAGCCGTTGTTTTATATGGTAGTCGTGCCGCTAAAGGTGTGATATATATCACTACAAAAAAAGGGAAAGTAGAGCCATTTAAAGTTCAGGTTCGTGCAAATACTGGATATAATGTTTCAAAAAGCTATCCCAAGTTTTTAGGATCAGCCGAATACATGACGCTTTATAACGAAGCTTTATCCAACGATGGTCTATCTCCATTATATAGCGAAGAAGATATTTACCACCATTCTGTAGGTGTAAATCCATATCGTTATCCAAACGTTGATTTCTATTCTTCGGAATATTTAAAGAAAACCTATAACCGGACAGATATTAACACAGAAATGTCTGGTGGGACGGAAAGGGCAAGGTTTTATACCAACATTGGATACTATCGTGTTGGTAATTTATTTAATTTTGGAGAAGGCAAGAATGATGTTACAGACCGTTTGAATATTCGGGGAAATGTAGATGTGTCTATTAACGATAAAATAGGTGCATTTGTTAATGCCAATGCTACATTCTATAATGCAAACAGTGCTATCACCATCAATGAGTCTTACTGGCAAGCAGCAGCTACTATGCGACCAAATCGTGTTGCACCATTGATACCCATAAGCTATATTCCTGAAAATGATTTGAATTCGTGGTCATTGATACGGAATAGTTCTAATATTATCGATGGGAAATATTTCCTTTCTGGAACTCAGTCAAATATGCGAAATGTTATTGGTGATATTTATGCTGCAGGGAGAACCAAATGGACCAGTAGACAATTCCAATTTGGTACAGGTTTAGACTTTGATTTGGAAAGTGTAATGAGAGGTTTGTCATTCCATACTCAATTTGCAGTTGACTATGCCACATCTTATAATACTACCTATAATAACACATATGCTGTGTTTGTACCAAACTGGTATAATTATGATGGCGAAGATGTAGTAAGTGGTATAACCAAGTTGAACAATGATCAAAAATCAGGTACCCAAACAATAAGCGGTAGTAGCAATAGGCAAACTATTGCTTTTTCTGGACACTTTAACTATGAAAAAATAGTAAACGATGTTCATAACTTCTCAGCGATATTAGTTGCTGCCGCCTATCAGCAGACTCAATCTCAACAATACCATCGCATCAGTAATGCTAATTTAGGTTTACAACTGGGATATAATTATAAAGGAAAATATTTTGCTGATTTAGCTGCATCTGAAGTTTATTCTGCAAAATTACCAGAAGGTAATCGTAGTGCATTATCACCCTCGATAACTTTGGGATGGAGGTTGAAGAATGAAAACTTCCTGGTTAATTCATCAGGTGTTGATGATTTGGTGCTCAGTGTTTCGGGTAGTATTCTACATACAGATTTGGATATTACTGATTATTATATGTATGAGACTAACTATACCCAATCAAATGGACAATGGTGGGGTTGGTATGATGGTGCTTCAGAGCGTTCTACTAATTCAATTCGTGGTAGCAATAAGGATTTAACCTTTATAAAACGAAAAGAACTATCTGCAAACTTGAGAACATCATTGTGGGACAGAAAAGTCACGGCCGATGTATCCTATTTTATCAATACCATGGAAGGATTGATAATTGAACCATTTTCTATTTATCCGCAGTATTTCTTTACTTACTTTCCTGATGCATCATTTATGCCGTACGTGAATTACAACAATAATCAGCGTTCGGGATTTGATTTTAATGTTAATTATAATAATCAAATTGGTAAGTTAAACTTTACGTTGGGATTATCAGGTACTTATTATAATACAGAGGCAACTAAAGTTGGCGAAATTAACGAGTATAGTTATCAAAACCGTGAAGGTCGGCCAATTGATGGCATTTGGGGATTAAGAAGTGCTGGGTTGTTCCAGAGTCAAGCTGAAATTGATGCATCTCCTGAACAAATATTTGGAGGAACAATAAAACCTGGTGATATTAAATATGTAGATCAAAATGGAGATAATGTTATAGATGAAAAGGATGTTGTATTCCTTAAACGTGCTGGCTGGTTTGGTGCCCCATTCACTACAGGTGTTAATTTAACAGCAAGGTGGAACAACTTAACTTTATTTGCATTAGGAACTGGAGGATTTGGTACTTATGGTATGAAGAACAGTCCTTATTTCTGGGTTTATGGTGAAGGCAAATATTCGGAAGTAGTACGCGATCGTTGGACTGAAGCTACAAAAGAAACAGCCACCTATCCGAGGCTGACAACTCAAAGTGGCAACAATAATTTCCGTAATTCCGATTATTGGTTGGTTAAAACTGATCGTTTTAACCTTGCTAAAGTACAACTGACTTATGAAATACCAACCAATCTGTTACAAAATACTTTTATCGATAACATTTCAGCGTATGTCAGTGGCTCTAACTTGTTGACTATCTCAAAAGAACGTGAATTATTAGAGATGAATTATGGGGGTTCTCCACAAACACGATTCTATAATATCGGTGTAAAAGCAATATTCTAATATGTATAAGCAACAAAATATGAAAAATTAGATTATGAAAAATTTTATAAAACTTATAGTTCTTTTGTTTCTATTTACATCTTGTGAAGATCTTTTCTCACCGGCTTTGGAAAATAACCGGGGATTAGATGCCAATATGTATAAGGAACCGATGTATGCACAAGGCATTTTAGCAAATGCCTATGTTCTGCTTCCGTATTCTGGTTCACCAGAAAGTGATTTGGCTACCGATGATGCAGTTAGTAATGATAACTTTAATCAGTACCTTAGAATGGCCACAGGTTCCTGGAGTGCAAGCTCAAATCCCGTGTCCCAGTGGCAGAGTCGTAGAAACGCTATTCAATATATCAATATATTCTTAGCAAATGTTGATTCGGTAATTTGGAGTAAGGATGCATCAGTCAGGAAAATGTACAGCGACCGGTTAAAAGGAGAAGCCTACGGATTGAGGGCTTTACATACATATTCTTTGCTAAAGGCTCATGGTGGCTGGACAGAAGATGGAAGGTTAATGGGTATTCCACTTCTTACTGAACCTGAAACGCCATCATCTGACTTTAATTATCCCAGAAGTACTTTCCAGGCTGGTTTAGATTTTGTTTTTGAAGATATATCCAAAGCTTTGGCACTTCTTCCTGTTGATTATGAAGATATATCATCAGATGCACAAATTCCAGAAGCTTATAAAACGTTGGAAGGTATAGGACATAGTGATTATAATCGTGTGAATGGAAAGATTTTTAGGGGTCGGATTAGTGGCCGTATTGTTGAAGCTATTCGTGCGCAAGTAGCATTATTAGCTGCAAGTCCTGCGTTTAGTGAAGGCACTGACGTTACTTGGGATGATGCTGCCAATTACGCTGCTGCCGTAATCAACCGTATTGGTGGAATTAGTGGATTGGCATCCAATGGTGGCACCTGGTATGTGGGAGGACAAGTAAACAGTTTAGAAGCAGGTGTAAATCCTGCTGAAATAATTTGGAGAAGTGATGTGGGTCAAAGTTTAAATTTGGAAAGAGAAAATTTTCCGCCTTCCATATATGGAAATGGACGTGTAAATCCTACTCAAAACTTGGTTGATGCGTTCCCGATGGTTAATGGATATCCAATTTCTGATCCAGCTTCCACCTTCAATGCTGATGATCCTTATGCAAACAGGGATCCTCGTTTGGCAAGATACATTGTCATAAATGAAAGTCAGCAAGGGCCTAATAATTCTGTAATCGTAACAGGGACATACGGTACCAACAACGATGCCATCAATAGAGAAAATGGTAGATCAACACGGACAGGTTATTATTTAAGAAAATTACTTCGTTCTGATGTTAACCCTAATCCTAACTTTAACACCCAACAGAAACATTACACTGCCCGTATTCGTTACACGGAGTTATTTCTGACTTATGCTGAAGCAGCTAATGAGGCTTGGGGGCCTACTGGAACTGGAGGTAATGCTTACTCTGCTTATGATGTAGTTAGAGCGATTCGCCAAAGGGCAGGTGTAGGGGCAAGCAACAATGATGCTTATCTTGCTTCAATTCAAAATGATCAAGATAAAATGAGGGATTTGATCAGAAATGAACGGCGATTGGAGTTATGTTTCGAGAATCACCGCTTCTGGGATTTACGTCGTTGGAAGGTGAATTTAGAAAAACTCAACGAAACAGCCCGTGGGTTGCAAATCTCCAAATCAGGCAATGTTACATCTTACACCCCTATTAATGTAGAAACAAGATTATACAGGGATCACATGTACTATGGCCCTATTCCTTATACAGAGGTTCTGAAATGGAGTGAACTTAAGCAAAATGCAGGTTGGTAATTATTTGTATACCTAATAAGAAAATTGAAAGATATGAAACAACTTAATATATTTTTGATCTTATCCATAGGAATTATAATGACAATGTCTTGCCGTAACCAAGATATTGAATTCCCGGATTACGATTACACCACAGTATATTTTCCTTACCAGTTTCCGGTAAGGACAATTGTACTGGGGGAGGATGTTTATGATAATACTTTGGACAATGAGCATAAATGTGAAATTTATGCATCAATGGGAGGAGTATATTCCAATAAGCAAAAAATTGACATAGATATCACTGTTGAGAATACTTTGAGTGATAATTTGTATTATGATAGTGATTTCACTCAACCGGTACTAGCAATGCCATCGAATTATTATACGTTGGCTTCTAATAGGATTTCATTAGATGGCACGTTGCAAGGTGGGGTAGAAGTTCAATTATCAGATGCTTTTTTCGCTGATCCAAATGCGATACGAAATACATATGTAATTCCATTAAGGATGACCAATGTGGTAAATGCAGATTCAATCCTTTCAGGACGGCCTAAGGCTCCAGAGCCAATTAAGGTATATGCCCCTGATTGGGATATTCAACCTAAAGATTTTGTACTTTATAGTATAAAATATATTAATCCCTGGCATGCCAATTATTTACGACGGGGCGAAGATTTGATAACAGAACCTGATACATCATATACTAATGTTCGTCGCAAGGAATTTGTGGAAAGAGATGAGGTTGTAAAAATATCAACTGCTTCAATGAATTCTGTAGAGTTTCCGGTTACAATTGTCAATACTAGTGATGAGAATCAAACTTGCACACTGTTGCTTACCTTTGATGAAGCAGGCAATTGCAGCATTTCTTCTTTAACCAATGGTTTTACTGCATCAGGTACCGGATCGTTTGTGAAGAAAGGTGAAAAGAAGAGTTGGGGTGACAAAGACCGTGATGCAATATACCTTGATTATACTATTGATATGGGGGGCAAATCATACGCCACTAAAGATACATTGGTATTTCGTGACAGGGGTGTTAAGATGGAAGTTGTTGCACCTTTTTATAAATTTAATTAGTCATTTAAATCAAGATGAAAATGAATTATATAAACAAATTTTGGACGGGTGCTATTGCCTTAACCATATTGGCATCTTGTGCAGATGAGAGTTTGCTGGATTACACAGTGGAGCAACCTGCTAATTTTACTGAACTAGATTATTTGAAAGAATATGATGTGCTGAAATCATACGTCGATCGAAGTGCCAATGCCAACTTTAAGTTGGGAGCAGGGGTTTCAGTGGATGAATTCAATAAAAAGGCGATGGTTCACAGCGTAATGGTATCAAACTTTGATGAACTGACCGCAGGTTGGGAAATGAAACATGGTGCCATTGTACAAAATAACGGGGTGCTTAACACCGGTAGATTGGAAAGGTTCATTACCACAGCAAAAGAATCGGGCATCTCTATCTATGGTCATACGCTTTTATGGCATGCCAATCAAAATGCAAAATACCTGAATGGTATTATTGCTGATCGGGAAATCGAAATTGATCCGGATGCAACTGAAGAGGTGGTTGATGGATTAACGGATTATTCTGTTGACGGTTTTACTGGTTGGGTTGGAGATGAAGTTCCAGTACGCCCCTATGTTGATAACGGTGTGCTGGTCGTCGAAAATCCCTCGGTCATTGATCCCTTTTACCTTTTGCAATTCCATGTTGCCAATGGAATTTCGATTCTTAATGGTGAAATGCACAAGGTTACTATACGCATCAAAGGCACAAGTTCGGGTTCTATTACTTTAGGTTTGGGAACCTGGGGCGGAAGGCAAAATACGCAGATCCCAATTACTGAAGAATGGGCGGATGTAACTGCTGTCCTTAGTAGTTCCGCCACAGCTGGTGATGCTTTCGTTATGTTGCAATCGGGCAATTATGCCGGAGTATATGAAGTAGCATCGGTTAAAGTGACACACGAGGAAGCTTTAGCCGTAAAATGGTTTACCAATATGCTTACAAATAGTGACGTGGAAAGCGATGATGTTACCAACTTTTTCGCTACTGAGGCAAGAAACGGCCCAAAAGCCGCTACTATTGGTGCTCCAGGTACAGGTGCTGATGGCGTGGGAAGAGCAATTGTTGTACAATCAGGAGATGCTCCTCTCGCAACACATGATACGCAATTCTTCGTGAAAGCTCCCCAACAGCTTCTGGAAGGAGATGTATATCGATTTAGCATGAAATATAAAGCCGACAAACCAGCTAACAGTCAATCGCAATCACACAATAACCCAGGTGGTTACCTGTGGTGGTCTATGGTTGGCGAGCCAAGTTTCACCACTGATTGGAAGGAATTTACAATAACCCAATCCATTTCAGCCCAACAAGCAGGTGCGAGCGGTATGAATACAATAGCTTTCAATCTTGCGGTTTTAGGTGAAGTCAATACCTATTATTTTGATGATATTGTTTGGGAAATAGAAGAGTCAGGCACCTCAGTACCACTTACGCCCGAAGAAAAAGCCGATACCCTTACTTATGCACTTGAAAATTGGATATCTGGCGTAATGGCTGTATCAAAAGATTATGTGAAGGCTTGGGATGTAGTCAACGAACCTATGGATGATGGTAATCCATCTGAACTGAAAACTGGCGAAGGCAAAACTTTAGCTGAAGACGAATTTTATTGGCAGGATTATCTTGGTAAGGATTATGCCGTTATGGCATTTAAATGGGCTGCTCAATATGGTAACAGCGATGACAAATTGTTTATCAATGACTATAATCTTGAGTACAATTTAGATAAATGCCAGGGCTTGATTGACTATGTGGAATATATAGAAAGTCAGGGAGCAAGGGTCGATGGAATTGGCACACAAATGCATATCAATGTTGATTCTGATAAAGAAAAGATCGTTCAGATGTTTACAATGCTTGCAGCAACTGGTAAACTGATCAAAGTTTCTGAATTGGATTTGGGACTAGCTGGTGGTAAAAAAACCCAAGATGCTACCGATGAAGATTATATCGCACAAGCCGATATGTACAAGTGGGTGGTACAGAAGTATCTTGAAATCATTCCTGCCGCGCAACAATACGGTATAACTTTATGGAGTCCAAATGATAGCCCTGCAAATTCTTCCTGGAGAGCTGGGGAGCCTATAGGTGTATGGACGGAAGGTTTTCACTACCGTAAACGTTCATATGCTGGTGTTGCAGACGGATTAAGTGGAGCAGAATAGTAGCTTAGTAATTTTATTTATTCTAATTTAGTGAAGTGGACAGCAATAGGAATAGTTATATTCTTATTGCTGTCCTTCTTTTAGCGGTAGTTGCTAAATTTTTTGTAATTTTATGGGTATAGAATAAATCGGGTGATTTATAAACTCTGCCTCCATGGTCTGTGTCACACAGACCATCAAAAATGTGAACAGAATTAAAAATCCTTTTTATTAATTAAGGCAAGTATAAAAATTGAGATAATGAACTTAAATAAAAATTTCAGACTAATATTATTCTTATTCGTTCTGGTAACGGCATCCTGCACTTCCAACTCACAAATTTCTGAACCATCTTCATTAAAAGATGCTTTTGCTGATAAATTTTATTTGGGCACTGCCCTTAATGAAAATCAGATTACTGGAAAAGACAGTTCAGCTTTAGAAATTGTAACACGGGAATTTAACTCAATTGTAGCTGAAAATTGTATGAAAAGCGAAGAACTACAACCTGAAGAAGGTGTGTTTGATTTTTCATTGGCTGATCAATTCGTTGAGTTTGGTGAGAAACACAACATGCACACAATCGGTCATACGCTGATATGGCACTCTCAAGCTCCACCGTGGTTCTTTTCGGATAGTGAAGGAAAAGATGTGTCGCGTGAGGTATTGATCGATCGCATGAAAAACCACATTTCTACAGTAGTTGGACGGTATAAAGGCCGTGTTAAAGGTTGGGATGTGGTTAACGAAACTATACTTGATGATGGCTCATGGAGAAAAAGCAAATTTTATGAAATAATTGGAGAGGACTTTGTGAAAATTGCTTTTGAATTGACACATGAAGCTGATCCTGAAGCAGAATTGTACTACAATGATTATTCGATGGCAGAACCAGGGAAAAGGGAAGGTGTGATCAGGATGGTAAAAAGTTTGCAGGAGAAAGGTGTTAGAATTGATGGAATTGGAATGCAGGGACATGTGGGTTTAGACTATCCGGAGTTGGATGAATTTGAAAAAAGCATTGTAGAATTTGCCACTTTGGGTGTTAAAGTAATGATCACCGAATTGGATATTACTGTATTGCCATCTCCGTGGGACAATGCTGGTGCCGAAATTTCCACCGGATTTGAGTATGAGGAAAGGTTAGACCCCTACCCCAATGGATTGCCCGATTCAATATATACAGAATTTCACAACCGATGCCTGGATTTTTTTAACCTGTTTCTAAAACATCAGGAAAAAATTTCCCGGGTTACCTTATGGGGTGTCAACGATCGCCAGTCCTGGAAAAATGATTGGCCTATAATGGGTCGAACCGATTACGCCTTACTATTTGACCGTAACAATCAGCCGAAACCCGTGGTAAAAGAAATTATTGCTGCAGCAAATGAGAATCAAGTTAAACAATAAAAAATACAATAAAAATGAAAAACCCAAAATACCTTTTTGATCAATTATTTATGGCTGACCCGGCAGCTCATGTTTTTAATGGTAAAATATATATTTACCCGTCACATGATATAGATGCGGGAATTCCTGAAAATGATAATGGTGACCATTTCGATATGCGAGATTATCATGTGTTCTCCATGGATGATATAGAAGGGTCTGTCACCGATCATGGTGTAGCACTTTCAGTCAAAGATATTCCCTGGGCGGGACGTCAGCTATGGGATTCTGATGCTGCACAAAAAAACGGCAAATATTATTTATACTTTTCATTAAAAGATAGAAATGATATTTTTCATATCGGCGTAGCGGTGAGTGATAAACCTGAAGGCCCTTTTATCCCACGTGAAGCTCCGATAAAAGGTAGCTACTCAATAGATCCATGTGTATTTTTAGATGATGATGGCGCACATTACATTTATTTTGGTGGATTATGGGGAGGACAATTACAACGTTATCGCAATAATAAAGCTATTGAATGTGGCCAGGAACCTGGTGATCAAGAACCAGCTTTACCTTCAAGGGTAGCCAAATTAAGCGATGATATGCTTGAATTTGCGGAAGAACCTCAAGCTTTGATTATCCTTGATGAAAACGGCGAACCTATTAAAGCTGGTGATCATGAAAGAAGATTCTTTGAAGCATCCTGGATGCATAAATATAATGGAAAATACTACTTCTCATACTCTACAGGCAATACACACAAATTGTGTTATGCAATAGGTGACAGCCCATATGGGCCGTTTACTTACAAAGGAGTAATCCTTACCCCTGTAGTAGGTTGGACTACCCATCACTCAGTATTGGAAGTTAAAGGAAAGTGGTATTTATTTTTCCATGATAGTGTACCTTCTGGAGGCAGAACTTGGTTACGGAGCATGAAGGTCGTTGAAATGAATTACAACAACGATGGGACGATTCAAACGATTGAAGGGGGTGCTTAAGTATTTCAACAGTTCAATAACCATTTAAAATACGGAATAACAATAGCAGGTGACATAATCTACTGTTTTTCTGGATTTTGTAGTAACCATTTATGGGTTACTACAAAATATTATAGTTTTTGAATTTGATTTAAGAATTATTTTGCTTTGAATTCATATTTATTTTAACACAGGAAATAAACAAGGTATTATAAAACATAATCCATATGCAAAATTTAAGAGTTTATTCAATATTAAGCCTTTTGGTGTTTTTTATCTGTTCTCAATCCATGGCACAAAATCCCTTTATCATGGATCAGTTCACTGCAGATCCCTCTGCGAGGGTATTTGAGGGAAAAGTTTATGTATACCCTTCGCATGATATTCCATGTACTGAAGGAAAAGGACGGGTTGGGTGGTTCTGTATGGAAGACTATCACGTTTTCTCTTCAGAAAACCTTACTGATTGGACAGATCATGGTGTGATCGTAAGTCAAACAAAGGTGCCTTGGGTAAACCCTACTTCTTACAGCATGTGGGCACCGGATTGTATTTATAGGAATGGAAAGTATTATTTTTATTTCCCATCCACATTAAAAGATACTACCAATGGCAGGGGTTTTTCTATTGGAGTAGCAGTTGCTGATAAACCCGAAGGTCCATATGAGGTTTCGCCTGATCCGATTAAAGGCGTACGTGGCATTGATCCAAATATCCTGATTGATAAAGATGGACAGGCATATTTATATTGGTCGTTACATCATATATATGTGGCAAAATTGAAGGATAATATGATGGAACTTGACTCAGAACCATTTATTATCAAAGAATTACCAGATAAAGGATTAAAAGAAGGCCCTTGGGTATTCGAAAGAAACGGTATTTATTATATGACCTATCCACATGTGGAGAATGAAGTGGAGCGGTTGGAATATGCGATAGGGGATAACCCTATGGGTCCATTTGAATTTACGGGAGTGATTATGGACGAGTCACCAACCGGTTGTTGGACCAACCATCATTCCATTATGGAGTATCAAAATCAATGGTATTTATTCTACCATCACAATGATCTTTCACCAAATTTTGATAAGAACCGCTCTATCCGTGTTGATAGTTTATTTTTTAATCAGGATGGCACCATACAAAAAGTAATTCCGACTTTAAGGGGGGTAGGCATCGTATCTGCTACGCGGGAAATTCAGCTCGATAGGTTTAGTCAAATGAGTGGTGAAGGGGCATCAATAGATTTTCTGGATACCCTAAATAGGTTTCAAGGATGGAAAACCATACTCGAAAAAAATAATAGTTGGGTGCAATTTAACCGTGTCGATTTTGGAAAGAAAAAATTGAAATCCATTTCCGTCAAGGCACAATCGCCCCAAGGAGGCACTATTCATGTAAAGTTGAATGGCGCAAATGGACCGGTAATTGCAAAAGTCGATATTCCTGCAGGCAAAAAATGGAATACCGTAAAAGTTCCGGTATCTAATATAAAAACGGGAGTTCAAGACCTTGTGGTTTCATTGGCAAGTATTAATTCTGTTGAAGTAGATTGGGTGAAATTTGAATAGGGTTAATATAATAATTAGAATTAACTATATTGAATAGTTGGTTTAAGAAAAAATCCACATTCAGTATAGTTAATACTAATCCCCCAAGCTTGTTTGCTTGGTGACAAGCAACCCTTAGGTACTAATAGGTCAAATTATTTTTAACCACGGTGCAAACAAGTGGTTAAATCGTACTTCAATACTTGAGTAATAGAGCTAAAATCCATTTATTTATTTAAATGTATATAATACAATTAATAACTTTATTGTTGAATATTAAGCTAGTATTATGAGGCTATCAACAGAATGAATTAATTCTTAACAAAACAAACAGAATACATGAAGGCATACTTATCTATTTTTTTATCGTTAATTTCGTTTACTTGTTTTGCGCAAAGCGAATTCAAACTCTGGTATAAGTCGCCGGCCACTACTTGGACTGAAGCTTTGCCGGTCGGCAATGGCAAACTTGGTGCTATGATATATGGTGATCCAGCAAGAGAAACGATTCAATTGAACGAAGAAACCTTATGGGCAGGCGAACCACATAGAAATGATAATCCCAAAGCATTGGAAGTATTGCCCGAGGTCAGAAGATTGATATTTGAAGGCCAAACAACTGAAGCAGAAAAGCTGATCAATGAAAATTTTGTCACTAATAGACATGGTATGTCGTACCAACCCATCGGTAATCTAATGCTTCAGTTTCCCGGACATGAAAACAATTCCGGTTATACCCGGGAATTAAACATTGAAAATGCTATTGCTACGACATCTTATAAAGTAAATGGAGTAACTTTTACACGGGAGATTTTTAGTTCTTTCACTGATAATGTCATCATTGTCAGGATTAGTGCCGATCAATCCGGAGCACTTAATTTTACCGCTTTTTATGAATCCCCGATGCATAGCACAGTTAACAAAAGTGGTAAAAAGCTCATTTTAAGTGGAAAAGGTGCCGATCAGGAAGGGGTAACAGGTGTCGTTAATTTCGAAAATCAAATCCAGATCCAAAACAACGGTGGAAAGGTGCAGGTGAATGACACTTCCATAAATGTAAGTAATGCCACGAGTGCAATTATTTATGTTTCTGCCGCAACCAATTTTATCAATTATAATGATGTGAGCGGTAATGCATCGAAACGTGCTTCTGATTTTTTGGCCAAAGCCATGAAGACTAAATATGATGATGCCAAAAAAAATCATATAACCTACTACAAAAGCTATTTTGACAGGGTAAAATTAGATTTGGGTGAAGCTAAATCAGCCAATGAAGAAACTCATATCAGGGTAAAGAATTATAAGGCAAATCCCGATCCACACTTGGCGGCACTGGTATTTCAATTTGGCCGTTATTTGTTGATCTCCAGCTCTCAACCCGGTGGACAACCAGCAAATCTTCAGGGAATTTGGAATGATAGTCCCACACCACCCTGGGATTCAAAATATACGATCAATATCAATGCACAAATGAACTATTGGCCAGCAGAAGTTACAAATCTCAGCGAGCTGCATCAGCCATTTTTTCAAATGGTGAAGGAGCTTTCTCAAACAGGCCGGGAAACAGCAAAGACGATGTATGATGCTGATGGTAGTGTGGTGCACCATAATACAGATATCTGGAGAATTTCAGGAGTTGTAGATGGAGCTTATTGGGGCATGTGGCCCAATGGTGGCGGATGGCTCAGCCAACATTTGTGGCAACATTATTTATACACCGGCGACAAGGTATTTCTTAAAGATGCTTATCCTTCTATGAAAGCATTTGCAGATTTTTACCTAGACTTCTTGATTGAACATCCTGAAAAAGGTTGGATGGTAACATCACCATCGGTTTCGCCGGAGCATGGCCCTCCTGGTAAAACATCGGTTATTGCTGGCAGTACCATGGATAACCAGATCGTATTTGATGCCCTTTCCAACACATTACTGGCCAACAGGATTTTGAACGAAGATCAGAACTATGCCAGTCAGTTGGAAACAATGCTTCAAAAGCTCGCACCCATGCAGATTGGAAAACATAACCAACTTCAGGAGTGGTTGGAGGATGTGGACGATATTAATTCTGATCACCGTCACGTATCCCATTTATATGGTTTATATCCAAGCAATCAAATCTCACCTTATCGTCATCCTGAATTATTTGCTGCAGCAAAAAAATCATTACTTTACAGGGGGGACGAAGCTACGGGCTGGTCGATGGGATGGAAAATTAACTTTTGGGCAAGGTTGCTCGATGGTAACCATGCTAATAAGCTCATTTCCAACATGTTGGTGTTAGTGGAACCGGGAAATCGTAATGGTCGTACATATGTCAATTTATTTTGTGCCCATCCACCGTTCCAAATTGATGGAAATTTTGGTTATACTGCCGGAGTAGCTGAAATGTTACTGCAAAGCCACGATGGTGCAGTGCATTTATTGCCAGCGTTGCCTGATGCCTGGGCAGATGGTTCTGTAACTGGGTTGATGGCAAGGGGTGGTTTTGAAGTAAATATCTCTTGGGATAGCGGGCAATTGGCAGAAGCAACCATTCAATCCAAGTTGGGTGGCAATCTGCGTCTGCGATCATATGTGCCCCTTAAAGGCAATGGTTTAAAACAAGTGAATGGTGAAAATCCCAATCCTTTATTTGTAGAAGCTGATATAAAAGAACCATTGGTATCATCTGAAATTAATCCTTTGGTGCCTGTTTTGTACCAAATTTATGAATATGATGTGGAGACTTTGGCAGGAGAAACCTATAAGTTTACCAGATAAAGTTTTTTACTTCATTATTTAAAATATTTAATTAAGTCGCCTGTTGACTATTATGCAAGTGAAACTTCAATAATTAATCTTAAAATAAATAGTAGAATGAAAATTCGATTAAAATTCAATTTTATGAAACAAAAAATTGCCATGGTGACGGCGTTCATTATTTTGTTCACCTTTGTGGATGCAATAGGGCAAAAAAAGGCCAATAAGAATGGCCCAGTCTTTTCTCAGTTTATCTATGAGGGAAATGATAAGGTATATCATGATCACCCATTGGAAGCGGATGAATTTTACTCACCTATATTACAGGGGTGTTATCCCGATCCGGCTATTACCAGAAAAGGTGAAGATTATTTTTTGGTCAACTCATCATTTGCTTTTTTTCCTGGTGTTCCGATATTCCACTCAAAAGATTTGGTCAATTGGAAGCAGATAGGTCATGTATTGGACAGACCGTCGCAATTAAAAGTGCACGATTCAGGTATAAGTGCAGGTGTTTATGCACCTGCCATCAAATACAATAAAAACAATGACACTTTTTATATGATCACTACCCAATTTGCTGGTGGTTTTGGAAATATTGTAGTAAAAACACAGGATCCTTTTTCTGGATGGAGCGATCCTTATAAATTGAAATTCAATGGTATTGACCCATCATTATTCTTTGATGATGATGGAAAAGCTTATGTAATCCATAATGATGCTCCGGATCAGGGCAAAGAACTATATAACGGACATCGCGTGATTAAAATTTGGGACTATGATCTGGAAAATGACCAGGTGATAGAAGGTACAGATAAAATAATTGTAGATGGTGGTGTGGATATTTCTAAAAAGCCAATTTGGATCGAAGCCCCGCATATCTACAAAAAGAATGGACGTTATTACCTGATGTGTGCAGAAGGAGGAACTGGTGACTGGCACAGTGAAGTGATTTTTACAAGCGATAATCCCCGGGGGCCATATGTGCCAGCAAAGAACAATCCAATATTGAGTCAGCGTTATTTGAACCAAAACCGTGAAAATAAAGTGGATTGGGCTGGGCATGCAGATATTGTTGAGGGTCCTGATGGTCAGTATTATGGTGTGTTTCTGGGCATTCGTCCCAATGAAAAAAACAGGGTGAACAAAGGCCGTGAAACCTTTATATTGCCGGTAGATTGGTCAGGTGAATATCCGGTTTTTATTAATGGGCTCATTCCTATGGAACCTAAGTTGAAGATGCCAAAAGGAGTGGAAAATAAAACCGGGAAAGATGGTTTTTTCCCCAATGGGAATTTTACGTACACTGAAAATTTCAAATCAGAAAAGCTAGATTATAGATGGATCGGTATGAGAGGACCGCGTGAAGATTTTATGACTATCACAAAAAAAGGAGTTCAAATTCAACCTTTTGAAAATAACATAAAAGCCGTTGCACCTGTTTCTAGTCTATTTCACAGACAAATGCACAATAGCTTTACAGCAACTACTACAATGGAATACACACCTAGATCTGAAAAGGATATAGCAGGATTGGCATGTTATCAGAGTGAAAGGTTTAATTATGTATTTGGGGTGACAAGAAAAGGAAAAGAGAATTTCCTGGTATTGCAACGCACAGAAAGAGGTAATTCAAAAATCATTGCAAGTAAAAAAATAGATATCTCCAAGCCGATTCATTTGCAGGTGAATGCTGAAGGAGATGATTATAATTTTAATTATTCCATCAATGGCACAGATTTCGAAAGCCTTGGAGGAGTTGTATCAGGTGATATTCTTTCCACAAATGTTGCTGGTGGTTTTACCGGTAGTTTCATAGGGTTGTATGCTTCGTCGAATAACGATGCTCAACCTGAATAATAAGCTTTATCTCTCCGGAAGTACTTTGTGCTTCCGGAGAAAATTGTTTTCCAAATCCAGGCATTTGTATAATTTTCGATTTCATTTATGATCAAATTTTTACTTTTCAATCTCAATCAGTCACTTCAAATTAGATTGGAAATGTAGTTTTTCACCTTCTATCCTACATAATCATTTGTAAAATAATACTATCAGAATTAGTATCTTTCGATTTGATAGATAGACTCCCATTCATTGAGGAAAATGCAATGTAATTTATAAATTAAAAGGAATTAAATATTAATTTTGAGTTAGCGTGAATATGACTTTTTGATTAAGAAATTAATATAATTATTAGTTACTCTTCAAAACCGTTCACCAATGATAAACCTGGCACTGCTTGTAGCTCATTTAATTTTATTAAAATAAACAATTTATGAAAAGGTTTTTTATAATTTTTCTATTGTCTTTTACCAGTCTTATATCCCTTGCCCAGGAATATTCCAAATCCTGGAAAGATATCAATTATGTTGGTGATACTATGGCCTACCACAACCTTGACATTTATTTGCCCAAGGCGGAGAAGCCAAATTATCCCGTAGTAATTTCCATCTATGGAAGTGCTTGGCTTAGCAATAGTTCAAAAGGGGCTGATTTGACAACTTTGGGCAAAGCTTTACTTGATGGAGGTTTTGCAGTAGTAGTACCCAACCATCGGTCGAGCCATGATGCTATTTTCCCTGCACAAGTACATGATATCAAGGCGGTTATCCGGTTTGTGAGAGCTAATGCAGCAGAATACCAGCTCGACACTTCATTTATAGGAATTACAGGTAGTTCATCAGGAGGCAGCTTAGCGGCAATGGCAGGCACCTCAGGATCAGTCAAAAAATTTAAATTAGGTGATCAAGTTGTAGATATTGAAGGTGATTTGGGACAACATACTAATTTCAGCAGTTCGGTTGATGCTGTGGTAAACTGGTTTGGACCTACGAATATGCTAGTGATGGATTCATGTGGTGGAACTAATTTTATCCATAATGATGCTAAATCACCGGCATCGCTATATGTGGGTGGACCTATCCAACTGAACAAAGAAAAAACACTTTTGGCCAGCCCAACCACATATATTGATCCATTAGATCCTCCATTTCTTATTATTCACGGTGATAAAGATCAGGTAGTGCCATTTTGTCAAAGCGAACTTTTGTTTGTGGCATTACAACGGGCTCAGGTACCGAGCAGGTTTTACCTCGTACCCAATGGCCAACATGGACCCGGAGTACAAGTCGAACCCTATTTGACCATGATGACCGATTTTTTTAAACAACAATTGGTAAATAATATTAAATAGCATGAAAATTGAAAAATTGGTGATCATGTGCTTTTTTATAAGCACCTGTACTTTACGAGCTCAAGAGGTTGTGAATCTTTATTCAGGATCAATTCCCAATTCTAAGGAGAATAATATATCAGAAACCTTCAACTCAGGGATGTATCGTGGTGTAACTGTTCCAGCTTTGGAAGTATATTCACCTGAAAAAGGGACTGAAACCGGTGTGGCTGTAATCATCTGTCCTGGAGGAGGATACAGTGTGATTGTACATCAGGGTGAAGGGGTTTCAACTGCCAAAGAATTTGCCCGTAAAGGTATCACTGCTTTTGTTCTGAAATACAGGTTGCCCGATCCCAATGTATTAAATGACAGATCTATTGGGCCATTACAGGATGCCCAACAAGCGATTAAGCTGGTTCGGGAAAATGCTTCCAAATGGGGAATTGATCCAACCAAAATTGGTATTATGGGATTTTCTGCCGGAGGGCATTTGGCATCCACAGCAGCCACTCATTTCAATACAGCATTAATCGAAAATAGTAACCAGACCAGCTTACGACCAGATTTTCAAATCCTGGTATATCCGGTTATCAGCATGCAGGATAATTTGACTCATGGCGATTCCCGCCGTCAACTGCTTGGAGACAATCCATCCAAACAATTAATGGATCGATTTTCCAGTGAATTACAGGTAACAGAAAAAACACCTCCTACTTATCTTACCCACGCCACCGACGATAACCTAGTGGATGTTGATAATAGCATTAAATATTTTGATGCATTAAGAAAACACAAGGTTCCTGTAGCCATGCATATTTACCAAAAAGGTGGTCATGGTTTTATCTTTGGTCGTCCTGAATGGACGTTCCCTTTGTTTCAATGGATGAAAGAAAATAACTTGATCGAGTAATTATTGGATTATTTCACGTGATTGGCTAAACTTTAGGCTTGTTTCTAACACAATGAACAAAGATTTTATATATTGGTAGTAGAAACACAAAATTTATTTTTTCCCAATCCTTTTAGAGGAAAATAAATTGCTTCAAGATAATTTCTTAATAAGTTTTCAAATTTTTAAAAGTATGATGATATGAAATACTGTTGCTTTGGTAAGGTTTCACCCGATGAAATTAAAAGATGGATTGGTTTGTTTGCGAGTTTTATGATATTATCCGGTCAATCGTTTTCTCAAAATTTAAAGATTAATGACCTGGAATATTATGAAACCACCGGACTTAATGTATTGGTATACAGTCGAGTGTATGATGGTTTCTTTTTCGATGAAAAGACTTCAGGTATTGAATTGATGCATCATGGGGTAAGAACAGCTACAGGTGGTGCAGTGAGATTGCAAAACACACCGGAACAATGGGATATGATACCCAAAGTATTGGAGAGAAATGTAAACAAAGAAAAAAATAGCATTGATGTCGTTCTAAGATATGAACAATATGACTTCAATTCCAAAATAGAAGTAACCCCAAAAGGTGAAGGTTTTACTATCAGTGTTTTATTGGATAAACCTGTTCCTGAAGAATTGCAAGGTAAAGCAGGCTTTAATCTGGAATTCTTACCCTCAGCATATTTTGAAAAAACTTATTTGGTTGATGGGAAAGCAGGTATATTTCCACTGTACCCAACTGGAAATACTCTGGTTGAGCCTCTCAGCAAAAAACTTCCCCAATATGCCAATCTATCTACCTTCGATGACAGGGGTGAAAATGAGTACCTGGTTCCTAAGCCTATTGCAAAGGGTAATACTCTTGTTTTTGCACCGGAAGATCCCGAGCGGTATGTAAGTATTCAATCGGAGAGTGAAATTATGCTTTTCGATGGCAGAATGCTTGCGCAAAATGGCTGGTTTATCGTCCGTAGCTTGTTGCCCACTAATAAAACCGGAAAAGTTTTGGAATGGTATGTTGAACCTCATGCAATATCTGATTGGGTTCGGGAACCAGTGATAGGCTTTTCTCAAGTAGGTTATCACCCTAATCAACAGAAGTTTGCCATAATTGAACTTGACAAAAATGATGTGCCTGAAAAAGAAGCAGTTTTATATCAGGTAACCAAAACCGGGAAAAAGGAAGCAGTACATACAGCCAATGTTGAAGTTTGGGGAAACTATTTAAGATATAATTACGCAAAGTTCGATTTCTCAGGAATTAAAACCCCCGGGATATATTTTATTCAGTACGGAGATTTAACAACAAATTCATTTGTCATAGATAATGAAGTGTATGAAAAAGTATGGCATCCCACTTTAGACGTGTTTTTCCCGGTTCAAATGGATCATATGAAAGTAAACGAGGCTTATCGTACATGGCATGGAGCTTCTTTCCTTGATGATGCATTACAAGCCCCAGTAAATGTTGAACATTTCGATGGTTACCGAATGGGGCCTGAAACCGGCACCAAGTTCAAGCCATTCGAACGGATACCGGGTTTGGCAGTTGGTGGATGGTACGATGCTGGTGATTTTGATATTCAGACAGGTACCCATTGCATTACCATTCAAAGTTTAGTGGATTCATGGGAACATTTTGGCATTGACCGGGATCAAACTTATATCAATCAGGAAACCCGCTATGTGGATATTCACCGCCCAGATGGACAACCCGACATGCTTCAGCAAATTGAGCATGGCATACTGAATTTGGTGGCTCAAGTGGAAAATATAGGGCATCCTGTAAGGGGTATTGTAGTTCCGAACCTACATCAATATCATCATTTAGGCGATGGTTCAACCAGTAGTGACAATTTGCTGTATGATCCAAATCTGAAACCTTATGAAACCAAAGGGAATTCATCAGGTACCATGGATGATCGTTGGGTTTTCACCGGTCGTAGTACCATGACGGATTTCTCGACCTCAGCAGCCTTGTCTGCATCATCCAGGGCATTGAAGGAATATAACAGTGAACTTTCGGAAAAGTGTATGATATTAGCACAACGGCTTTATAATGAAGCTTTTGAAGCTCAAAAGAACGCAACTGCAAGTAGATCTCCGTGGGGTCGTTACTCAGAAATAAATGCCGCTCTTCAATTGTACATTACTTCTAAAGATCAAAAATATGCCAAACGTTTTGAGGCATTGATATTTCCTGCATTGGATAGTGCAATGAGTTGGAATATTTCAACAGCTTTTCAGGCGTTCCCTCATATGGGTAATTCGTACAAAAAGAAGTTAAGAAAATATGCGCTAGTGTATAAAAAACAAATGGACGATTTAAAGGCCGATAATCCTTATGGAATTCCGTTGTCAGCAAGAAGGGGATGGGGAGGCAATCAAACGGTTATTAGTTTAGCCATAACTAATTATTTTGCCTATAAAGCATTTCCTGAAATTTTTGATCCCGAAGTAGTCTTCCGTGGGTTGAACTATGTATTAGGTTGTCATCCGTATTCAAATTTATCATTTGTATCTGCGGTTGGCGCAAAGTCAAAAAAAGTCGCTTATGGTAACAATCGTGCTGATTTCAGTTTTATTGCTGGTGGGGTAGTGCCGGGTTTGGTATTTTTAGCACCTGATATACTGGAAAATAAAGAAGACTGGCCATTTTTCTGGGGACAAAACGAATATATTGTCGACATTGGTGCTGATTATATTTTTCTTTCTAACGCAGCAAATGAGTTGACAAGAGAATTAAAAGAAAAATAATTGATATTCTGGGATGTAAAATAAATAGATGTTAAAAGTAATCGACATGGTTATTTTTTAACATCTACAATTATTATAGCCAACGTAGTACAGGTGATTGATAATTTAAATTTTACAATGGAATTAAGTGCAAATAAATTATACAGGATTTGTTAATTTAAATTGGATTTTCGAATTCTGTGTTTCTGAAAAAAATAGAAGATAGATTAAAAATTGTCCTATGAAAAAAATACGCAGATACCTATATTTGATATTGCTATTATTTTTGATTTCTATACCCGGAATATCTCAACCACCGCGGGGGCCATGGGTGATTTCACCTCAAGTACATCCTGATAAAACGGTCACATTTCAATATTTGGCTCCAGAGGCTAATGAAGTAAAATTAGATGCTCAATTCCAAAAAGGTCTAGTGAATATGACTAAAGGAGAACACGGCATCTGGAGTGTAACGGTTGGTCCTGTTGAGCCTGATATTTACCCATATAGCTTTAGGGTCGACGGTATTACTGTGATGGATCCTGCCAACGAGCTTTTCTTCCCCAACGAGCGATTTAAGGCAAGTTTAGTAGACATCCCCGGTGATAAACCACTGATTCATGCTATGCAGGATGTGCCCCACGGGACTGTTTCTTACGAATATTATCCTTCTGTAGAAGGCACTACAGGTTCTTTAGTAGTTTATACACCTCCGGGATATGAAAAAAATCCAAACAAGAAATACCCTGTTTTCTACTTGATTAGTGGCACCACCGATACGGAGGAGACTTTTTATAAAGTAGGAAGGGTCAACTTTATTTTAGATAACCTTATCGCACAGGGCAAAGCCAATCCTATGATCATTGTAATGCCATACGGAAATTTATCAGCCCAGATAGCTGCTCAAAAGGGAGAGGCAAAACCTGGGGACCCGATGGGACGCGAAAGTTCAGAAGCAGTTAGGCGGTCTAAACAATTTGAGGATGACCTGTTAAACAACGTTATCCCTTATATTGATAAAAATTATCGTACATTATCTAAAAGTGAGGGTAGGGCAATTGGCGGCTTCTCTCGAGGGGGTGGTCAAACCCTTCGGGCAGCATTTGGCAATATGGATAAATTTGGATATGTATGTTGCTACAGTGCGTATTTAACAAAAGATGAAATTGAAACAAATTATAAGTATTTGGTTGAAAATCCAAAGCGGACAAATAAGATGTTTAAACTGTTATGGGTAAGTGTGGGCAACGAGGATTTTCTTTATAATCAGACGGTTGAATTTATTGACTATTTGAAGTCCAAAAAGGTAAATCATAAAAGTTTGATTACACCGGGTGGGCACACCTGGATGAATGTTAGAGATTATGTAACTGAAACCTCCCAACTGCTATTTAAATGAAATTTCCCTTGGTATCACCTTTTATTTTATGCCTGACCTTGTGTCTCGCAATAAATCTTAAAGTGAATGCGCAAAAAGAAAAACGCATTCCTGTCCTGATTGTGGATGGATTTAGCAATCATGATTGGCAGCAAACGACTAAGGTAACTAAATGGATGCTAGAAAATAGCGGTCTGTTTGAAGTTGAAGTTTCCACAATCCCTACTGATAGTTTGGCAGTAAAAGAATGGAACCCATCTTTCGACAAATATGCAGTAGTAGTTCAAAATACTAATAATATTTGGGAACCTCATTTGAGGTGGCCATCAGCAGTAGAAAAGAAACTGGAAAATTATGTAAAAAAAGGAGGTGGGTTATATATTTTACATTCAGCCAACAACGCTTTTCCACAATGGGAGGAGTACAACAAAATGATCGGGCTTGGCTGGAGAGACCAGTCAATAGGGCATGCAATTGAAATAAATAACAAGAAAAATATCATCCGGTATTCACCGGGAGAAGGTGAAAGTACAGGCCACGGCGAGAGATTCAATGCAGTTATTCAAAAATATAAGGAACATCCAATTAATAAAGGTTATCCAGATAAGTGGCAAACCGCCAATACAGAAGTCTACTATTTTCCTCGTGGGGCAGCTGAAAACATCACCATATTGTCATATGCCTATGACAGTACCAGCACCAAAAGAATGTGGCCGGTTGAATGGGTGGTAAATTATGGCAAAGGTCGGGTTTATAACTCAAGTCTTGGACATCTCTGGGAAGGTGAAATTTATCCACCTGCTTATCGATGTATCGGATATCATACTACTGTAATTAGGGCAACAGAGTGGTTGGGCACGGGTAAAGTAACTTATCCTGTTCCTGAAAATTTCCCAACTAAATCCTCTCTAAGCCTTATGCCTGAAGAGAAATTTATACAATCAAAGCAATGAAATTTAACGCATAATTAGAAATTCATGAATCGAATCCTTTACATCTTCTTTATATTGACCATAGTCAGTTTGCAGGTTTCAGCACAGCGAAGGCCATCCATCAGCTCACCTGAAGTCCACTCAGATAAGAGCATTACATTCAGGTATTTTTCAAGGGACGCCCAAAACGTAACTTTGAGTGGTGAGTTCTTGGAAAAACCTATGAGCATGGTGAAAGATACATCAGGTGTGTGGAGTGTTACAGTGCCACCAGTTACACCTGATATTTATCCATATAGTTTTGATGTTGATGGTGTGCAAATTGCTGATCCTAACAACGCCAACATCTTTGCCAACGAACGTTTTAAGCGCAGTATAGTTGATGTTCCTGGCAATGAGCCGTTAATTCACTCACTTCAGGATGTGCCTCATGGGAAGATTCAGTACCGGTATTATAAATCTAAAACATTAGGCGTTACCAGGCCACTTCTAGTCTACACTCCTCCTGGTTTTGATGTAAATGGAAAAGAAAAATATCCTGTACTTTACCTGATACATGGTGGTTCTGATACTTATGAAACCTGGACAAAGGTTGGGAACGCCAACTTTATTGCCGATAATCTTATAGCACAAGGTAAAGCCAAACCCATGATCATTGTATTGCCATATGGCAATGTCAGGCCAAGTCCAATGCATCATTTCACAAATGATGTGATAGAAGATATTATCCCATTTATTGAAATGAATTATCCGGTTTATAATGATAGCCAAAACCGGGCAGTTGCAGGGTTTTCGGTTGGAGGGGGACAAACCCTTAACATTGGGCTGACCAATACTGATAAATTTTCCTATATTTGTTCATATGCCCCGTTTACTGCTACTGAAGAGTTTCAGAATAACTTTTCTAATTATTCTCCCAATGCTGAAGAAGTAAACAATCAATTGAAATTGTTTTCAATCAATGTGGGCACTGATGATTTTCTTTACGAAAGTGTAATGCAAAATATTGCTTTTTTTAAAGAAAAGGGGTTAAATGTGGAAGCTTATATTGATGATGGCGGTCATACCTGGATGAATTGTAAAAAATACTTGGCACAAACCTTACAGCAGATTTTTAAAGAGTAGTTGCTTCATATGCTAATTACAAGCATATAGTTCAGGGATACAAGTATGCTTTTAAAAAATCGAAGACGATTTTTAGATTGAGTAATTGATGAATTATTAAATTTATATTACATAGGAGAGATAATCACCCTGTTTAGCACTTATCTAAACTGTTAATTTGGTAATATTAAGCCTTCAATGCCAGATATTTCAGTTCTGGGTGTTAGTATAAGGAGCTTATAAGTATGCGATTGTTAGCAGGAAGAAGTAGCGAAAAAACACTTCGCTCCATGGCAAGGTTCAAGAAAATTGCTTTTTTTTTATGTACGCTTTTCCTGCTACCGAAGTTTTCGGATGCACAGCAGCAATTGAGGTTTGAGCATATCGGCAGGGAACAAGGATTATCATATAGCCATGTGCGGTGTATTCATCAGGATAGCCGTGGGTTTATGTGGATTGGTACCCTCGAAGGGCTTAACCGCTATGATGGTTATGAATTCACGGTGTTTAAAAACAATGAAAATCCCCATTCTATTGGCCATAATTACATCATAGATATTCAGGAAGATTCACAAGGAAATTTATGGATTGCGACTTTAGATGGCGGACTAAATAAATTCGATAGGGAAAAAGAGCAATTTGTCCGATACACAGCAAAACCTGGTTTGGCAGGTTACTTATCATCTAACGCCGTACAATCTATTCATATAGACAAGGATGACAATCTGTGGGTGGGAGCTTACAGCGACTATGAGCCGGGCCAGGGAGAAGAAAGGGATGGGGTGGGCGGACTTAATTTTTTTGATAGAAAAAATAACAAATTTATTGCGTACTCTACCAGTAAAGACGATTCTGCAAGTATAAAAGGTCAGAGTATTGAAGATATCATAGAAGACCACAAAGGGAACCTATGGATAGCCACATCCAAGAGCGGGCTTAAATTGTTTGATAGAGAAACACTAAAGTTTACAACCTATTTGCATCATCCAGATGATCCTACGTCCATTTGTAGTAATAATGTAACAGATATTTTCGAAGACAGAAACAAGAACCTTTGGATAGGAACAGATATTGGATTGTGCCTATTTGATCCAGAGACTGGAGTTTTTTCCGATTTTTCTAAAGGACGACCTCTCCCGAAACATAAGGTTTTATCTATCGGTGAGGATTTGTCAGGAAAAATATGGGTAGGCACTGAGAATGGTGGCTTATTAGTATTGGATCCTCAACAAGGCTCTTGGTATAATTATATACATGAGCCTAATAACTTGGCCAGTTTAAATAATAATTCAATTTGGGCGATTTATCGAGATAATATCGGTGACATGTGGCTGGGGACTTATAGTGGAGGAATAAATTTGTATAGCAGAGGTGGCAACAAGTTTATCCATTATACGCAAGATGTTGCAAATAAAGGGTTGAACAACAATACCATTTTCTGCATTAGAGAAGATGCTGAAGGCAATCTGTTGTTAGCGACAGATGGAGGGGGGGTAAATATTTTTAACCGGGAAAATGGAACCTTTACCTATTTGATGCACGAGGATGGCAATCCCAATAGCATTTGTGGCAACCATGTGATTTCGGTTTTGGAGGATAGCCAAAAAAACATATGGGTAGGAACCTGGGGAAAAGGTCTGACCAAATATAATAAATTAAAAAATTCCTACACACATTATAAATATAACCCTTCTGATGAAAATTCAATTAGCTCTAATTATCCCTATTATATCTATGAAGATAGTCAAAGAACTGTATGGATAGCGACTTATTGGGGTGGGGTAAATAGGTACGACAGAGCGAAAGACCAGTTTGTTCGTTATGACAGATCTGATAAAAGTGCTACCAATACTATTATCAGCGATTTAATTCAATCTATTGCGGAAGATCATGATGGTAATCTTTGGTTTGGCACAGTAGGTGGTGGTTTAGATATGTTGAACCGAAGAACCGGCGAATTTATACACTACCAAACTGACTCTGCAAATAATAAGGCCATATCTAATGATGTGGTTACCTCTATACTTATTGATTCTTTGAATAATCCTTGGGTGGGCACTGCTGACAAGCTTAATTATTTGGATAGAAAAACTAATAAATTTAGTGCCTTCGGCACAGAAAATGGACTTGTACATAATTATATCCGAGGTATAGTAGATGATGGTAAGGGAAATCTTTGGGTCAGCACCGACGGAGGAATTTCAAAGTTTCACGTTGCTACTAAAGCTTTTGAAAACTTTGGAGTTGCCGATGGACTCCAGGCTCCAGAGTTTAAAACCCATGCATATTTAAAGAGCAAAGACGGAGTTATCTTTTTCGGTGGGACCAATGGTTTTAATGAGTTCCACCCAGATAGTATAAAAATTGACCGTTATGAGCCTCCACTTGTTTTTACTAATTTTCAAATATTTAATGAACCGGTAGAGATTGGTGTAAAAGGATCAGTTTTGAAAAGGTCGATCACTGAAACAAATGAGATAGTGCTTACTCACCGTGAATCTGTTATTTCTTTTGAATTTGCATCGCTCAATTACTCCAAGCGACGAACAAAACACTATTCAAATATTTTGGAGGGTTTTGATCAGAAATGGAATAATATAGGAGCCAAAAGAACAATTACCTATACTAACCTGAAACCCAACAAGTATACGTTAAAAGTAAGGGGGCTAAACAATGCGGAAGAATGGTCGGAAAACATAGCTCAATTAATTATTATCGTGAAACCGGCTTTTTGGACAACCTGGTGGTTTCAGACACTTATTGTTTTAATAATTGGAGGTATTACCTACGGATTATATTTGTACAGGGTGAGGTTGATTCATGTACAGAAGCAACAACTTGAGAAACAGGTGGCATCAAGAACATCTGAATTGCAACATTTGAATGTAGAACTTAATCATCATGCAAAACGTTTGGAAAAAGCCAATGTCGAAATTAATCGGCAAAGAGCTGAAGTAGAAAGACTTTATACTGATGCAAAAGACAGCATTCGGGCAGCGGAAACTATACAAAAATCCATTTTACCAACCGCAAATGAAATCAGGCACTTTTTACCGGACTTTTTTGTATTTTACAAACCCAAAGATGTGGTGGGTGGCGATTTTTATTGGTTCGAAGCTATCGATGACAAATTAATTATAGCTGTGGCAGATTGTACTGGGCACGGCGTAAGTGGGGCACTTATGTCAATCAATGGTTATCACCTTTTAAATAAAGCCATTTATAATCTGGAAGGTGAAATAACTGCAGCCGCTTTGTTGGATCAATTGCAAAAGGAATTTGCGGAAGACTTATATGACAAAGGCCAGGATAATGGTATGGAAATCGCCTTATGTGTAATCAGTCCCAACGAAGGTAAGCTACAATATTCAGGTGCAGGATGTCCTTTATACCTGCTCCGCAATCAAAACCTGATCCAAATTAAACCTAATTTTATAAGCATCGGATTAATAGGCAGCCAGAAAGGAAAATTTAAAAATCATGAGGTTGCGCTCAATCCCGACGATGTCATTTATATGTTCTCCGATGGATACCCTGACCAGATCGGTGGTACGGGGGATAGCAAATACATGTACCCGAGATTTAGGGAATTACTCCAAAAGATAGGTGCTTTACATGCTAAAGATCAAATTCATGAGCTAAACCAGGAACTGGAACAATGGAGAGGGGATGTCGAGCAGATTGATGATATACTTGTTATGGGGTTTAAAGTCCCTGATCATTTGTAAAAAAAGGTGTACTTTCAATTCCACTAAGTTCTAGAATCCCTTATTAATATGAAAACAAACTTCACAAGCCTGCAATGAACAACTTACATGTGCTACTAAAATTAGGATTCTTTTCTTAGGGTATACAAAAAAGATTAAAAAATCTTTTCAATTACAAGTATTTCTTATATTTTTACACACGTGTGTGGTTTTGTATGCAAAAAAGAATTACCATAAAAGACATAGCAAAAAAGCTGAATGTTCATCATTCAACTGTTTCGCGTGCGCTACGTAATGATTCCGTTGTGAAAGAGGAAACACGCATCCGGGTGATGGATGTGGCCAAAAAATACGGCTACCAGGTAAATTTGAATGCTGTTCATTTAAGGGAAAATTTTAATAACACCATAGCATTGATTGTCCCAAATATTCGGCATGCTTTTTTTACTGATATAGTCAGCCATATTGCTGCCAAGGCACATTCAAATGGGTTTGTGGTATCCATTTTTGAATCTAATGAAGATTTTGAACAAGAATGTAAAATAATCAACACCATCATAAGCTATAATTTTTCCGGAGTAATAGCCTCAATTGCCACCAATACGATTAATAGTGACCATTTTAAATTATTAAGGCAATATGGCATTCCTTTGGTCTTTTTTGATCGCGTATGTGAAGATATAGATACACCAATGGTGGTTGTTAACAATTACGAAAGCACTTTTAACGCTACCCAATTGTTAATTGATAACGGACGTTCTAAAATCGCTCACATTACCGGGCCTGTACATTTGAATGTGTTTCGTGACCGACAGCAGGGATACATTGATGCTTTGGCCAAAAATAAAATGGGCTATCAAAATTATCTGATCATCAATAAAGAGTTTACAATTGAAGATGGGAAAAAAGCATTTATTCGTCTGTTGGAGCTGGGAGAACCGGATGCCATTATTACTTCATCATCGCTATTATCAATTGGTACATTATTGAAAGCCAAGGAGTTAGGTTTCCAAATACCAAAAGAGATAGCATTGATTGGTTTTGGTGATAACGAAATGATGGAAATTCTTGACCCGCACATTACTTCGATTATCCAACCTGAAGAGGAGATTGCGGAGACTTGTTATGATCAAATGATCAAGATGATTAAAAAGGAAATCCCATTGGGAAGTTCTATTATCAATAAAGTAAAAACAAAGATTGTATTAAGGGAATCAGTATAAAAATTTTATAAGTAATACACACGTGTGTATTGATGGTTTTGAGAAACATGTATAGGGGTATTATCCTCAATACAGCAAAATATGGTAAGTATATTATTAAAATAATGTAACCACAGTTGAACAAATGAAAATAGCAGAAAAGGAAAAACCAAGGGATAGCATGCTCCCGCGTCAAATGATCATTCCTTTCATTTTGATCACATTTTGTTTTGCCCTTTGGGGATTTGCTAATGATATCACCAATCCAATGGTAAAAGTATTTTCCAGAATTCTCATGATGAGCAATTTTGAAGGCTCCTTGGTTCAATTTGCTTTTTATGGTGGATATTTTGTCATGGCTTTTCCTGCAGCTTTGTTCATAAAAAAATACTCCTATAAAGCCGGCATTTTAGTTGGGTTGGGATTATATGCAGCAGGTGCTTTAATGTTTTATCCTGCAAGCAATATCATGCAATTTTGGCCATTTTTAGTAGCTTATTTTATTCTTACATGTGGCCTTTCGTTTTTGGAGACAAGTGCCAATCCTTATATCATGTCTATGGGATCTGATGAAACATCTACCCAACGACTCAATTTTGCCCAGTCATTCAATCCAATGGGATCATTGTTGGGGATGTTCGTTGCGCAACAACTTATCCTGGCCAAGCTTAACCCTGCAAGTGCCGACGAGCGGGCAATATTACCTGTCGATCAACTGCACAACATAACAAGAAGCGATTTGGAAATCATCAGGTTTCCATATTTAATGATAGCCATTGTAATTATTGGTATGTTGGTTCTGATTGCTATCAAAAAAATGCCCAAGAAACATGATTCCAACCATTCTGTAAAAATTGGATCGATCGTAAATCGATTGCTAAAGGAGAAAAGATATTATGAGGGTGTAATCGCCCAATTTTTTTACGTGGGTGCACAGATTATGGTCTGGACTTTCATCATTCATTATGCCACCCTTGAGTTGGGAATGAGTGAAGCGAGGGCACAATCGTACAACATAGCTGCAATGATCATTTTTGTAATGAGCAGGTTTATTTGCACCTACCTTTTAAAGTTTATTCAACCTGGAAAATTATTGATGTTATTGGCCATCGGAGGCGGATTGCTCACTTTGGGTGTGATCGTATTGCCAGGGATGGCGGGATTATATTGTCTGGTAGGTATTTCAGCGTGTATGTCGCTCATGTTCCCCACAATATATGGTATTGCGCTACGAGGATTGGGCGATGATGCAAAAATTGGTGCTGCAGGATTAATTATGGCGATCCTGGGCGGTTCAGTGTTACCTCCTTTGCAAGGGGCTATTATAGACATAGGTACCATTTTATCCTATCCGGCAATCCGGTGGTCTTTTATACTGCCATTAATTTGTTTTGTTGTGATTTCCATTTTTGGATATCGTACCTATAAGTTCCATTCACCAATTAGTATAGTAAATAAAAATAAAATTTAACGGATATGTCTATTCTAAAAACAATGACCGGTGCTTTTCTTCCTGGAAACAGTACGGTAATATTTAAAGAAATAAATGTTCCTGAACCAGGGCATGGTCAGGTTTTACTAAAAACCAAATCCTCCACCATATGCGGAAGTGATATAAGGGCTATTTACAGAGAACATTTGGGCAAAGGCCCGGAAGCTTATCAGAACAAAATAGCCGGACATGAACCCGCAGGTCAAATCATTAAGTGTGGGCCAGGGCTAAAAAGATTTAAGGAAGGTGACAGGGTGGTTGTGTATCATATCTCAGGTTGTGGGGTTTGCAATGATTGCAGGAGAGGATACATGATTTCCTGCACCAATGAACAACACCGAAAAGCGTATGGCTGGCAAAGGGATGGTGGAATGGCAGAATATATCATTGCCGATGAAAAAGACCTGGTATTGCTCCCTGATAACCTGACCTATACAGATGGTGCACAAATCGCATGTGGATTTGGAACGGTATACGAAGGGCTGGAAAAAATAGGTATTTGTGGAAATGATGCGGTATTGGTAGTGGGGTTAGGGCCAGTAGGCTTGGCAACTTTGATGTTGGCCAAAGCAATGGGCGCGCAAAAATTGATTGCTTTCGATGTGGTGAAGGAAAGGGTTGACCTTGCTCTTGAAAAAGGCCTTGCTACACATGCATTTGTATCTGATGATACTGCATTACAAAAAATCATGGAATTGACCAACGGAGCTGGTTGCGAAAGAACAGTTGATTGTTCTGGACATACCTCGGGGCGCCAATTAGCGATCAGAGGTACAAGAAAATGGGGAAAATGTGTCTTTTTAGGTGAAGGAGGAACGGTTGAATTTAATCCAAGTCCGGATATTATCCATGAACAAATTACAATTTATGGCTCTTGGGTGACCTCAATCTGGAAAATGGAAGAATTGGTTGAAAGAATTTCAAGATGGGGAATTCATCCCGAGGATTTGGTGACACACAGGTTTACGCTCGATGAAGCAAGTTCAGCATATCAACTTATGGATGAAGGTAAATGCGGAAAAGTGGCAGTGGTCTTTGATGAAGAGATCAGGTAAAGTAAGATCAATATGAGTGTTACTAAGGAAATTTCAAAAATGAAAGACACGGGGAAAATATTTGATAAGGATAGGAAATTCCTGAAAGAGCATATCTCCATTTTGGAGCTAAGTCGTGACAATGCCAAAATTTTGATTAGTCCTCAACTTCAGGGCAGAATTATGACCAGTACTGATGATGGTGATCATGGGGACAGTTTTGGTTGGATCAACTATGACCTCATCAAATCACAAAAGTTTTTGCCCCATTGTAACAATTTTGGTGGCGAAGATCGCTATTGGCTTGGGCCTGAAGGAGGGCAATTTTCCATTTTTTTTAAAACAGGAAGTGATTTTGTCCTTGATGACTGGCAAACCCCAGCACCAATAGATACAGAAAGCTGGGAATTGGTTTCAGCTACTCAATATCAGGCTACATTGCAGAAGAACATGAAACTGGAAAATTATCAGGGCAATGTTTTCAAGTTAAATGCCTTCAGGGAAATCGTTTTGCATGATTATCGTGAAACAGGAAACTTAATCGATATGGAAATTCCGGATAATGTAAGTCGGGTTGCTTTCACTTCCAGCAATAGATTGACCAATACTGGAGAAGACGAATGGACGCGGGAAACCGGCATGTTATCCATATGGGTATTGGCCCAATTATCCCCTTCTGACCGTACAACTATCATCTTACCAATCACAAATAATGATAATGAGGATTTAATTAACGATAATTATTTTGGAAGAATAGCAGAAAACCGAATTAAACGGTTATCCAATGCTGTCTTGTTTAAAGGAGATGGGAGAGAGCGGGGCAAAATAGGGATTGGCCCTAAATATGCAAAACCTGTTTTAGGTAGTTATGATCCCCTGAATAATGTTCTTACAATTATTAAGTACACATTTAATAATCCTCAGCAAGCATACGTCAATTCAATGTGGGAGTGGCAGGAAGAACCATTTATGGGTGATGTGGTGAATTCATACAATGATGGTCCGTTACCAGATGGAAGTATAATGGGGCCTTTTTATGAACTGGAAACATCTTCCGCTGCTGCAAACCTGAAACCAGGTGAAACATTACGGCACGATCATACTACAATCCATTTAAAGGGTGATTATGATGCTTTGAACAGAATTGCCCTCACTGTTTTGGGAACAGATCTTTCCAATTGTTTTTAGATATAGATGTAAAAGATAAGTATAAAGAAATGAAAATAGAAACACCATATCAGAAAATAGATCCTTCATCAGTACCTTATAAGACACTTGCCAATGGAGGCAAAATTCCTGCAATTGGCCTGGGCACTTTCAGTTCAGATAATTATACCGCTGATCGAATTGCTCAAGCTGTTAAAAAAGCTATCCTGATGGGATACCGCCATATCGATTGTGCATCGGTTTATCACAACGAAAAAGAAATAGGTGAAGTACTTAAGGAATTGTTTGAAAAGAAGATTGTAAAAAGAGAGGAATTGTGGATTACCTCGAAAGTTTGGAACAACATGCACGACAGAATAGAAGAGTCGTGCAGGAAATCTTTGAGCGATCTGCAACTCGATTACCTGGATCTTTACCTTGTCCATTGGCCATTTCCCAACCATCATCCTGCCGGATGTGATATAAATACCCGTATGCCCGATGCCAAGCCATATATCCATGAAAATTATATGAAAGCATGGCGACAAATGGAGCAATTGGTCAAAAAGGGCTTGGTACAGAATATTGGCACTTCCAATATGACTATTCCAAAAATGAAATTATTGTTGCAGGATTGCAATATCAAACCCGTGGTAAATGAAATGGAACTTCATCCCCATTTTCAACAACCAGAGTTTTTTAAGTATTTGATTGAAAACGAAATCCTACCAATAGGGTATAGCCCACTTGGGTCTCCAAAACGTCCCGAAAGGGATAGAACAGCTACGGATACCGTGGACATTGAGGATCCGGTAATCGTAAAAATCGCAGATAGTCATGGGGTGCATCCTGCGCTTATTTGTATAAAATGGGCCATTCAAAGAGGGCAGGTTCCCATTCCTTTCTCAGTAAAAGATGAAAAAATCCTGAGCAATTTGAAAGCGGCTGTTGAAGATCCGTTGTCTCCTGCTGAAATGGAGGAAATAAGTAAAATTGATAAAAATTGCCGGTTGATCAAAGGCCATGTTTTTTTATGGAAGGAAGCTAATAATTGGGAAGACTTGTGGGATTTGGACGGCACTATTGTAAACTAAAGAGAAGGTGCCACCGGATTTCATTCCGGATATAAATATATATTTTTTTAATTTAAAAAATTAAGATGAAAGAAAACCAGTAAAAGCTTTATTGATGAGCTAAACAGGTTTGGCTATTGAAGTAGCGGTAACGTGAATTGTTCATTTGAACCTTAAAAATTATAAAGATATGGATGTGAAGCTTTTTCCAAAATATCCCGAGCCTTCAATTGATGACGAGAAATCTCATACAATTGATAATTATTCTGTTTTAGCTGGTGCAGACGAAGCATATATATGGGAAAAATTTAAATCTGGCAATGAATCCGCGTTCGTCCATATTTATAACAGCTACTTTGAAAAATTACTAAACATTGGCTATCAATTAACAAAAGATAAATCATTGATCATGGATTGTATCCAGGATTTATTTATTGATCTTATTAATAAGCGAAGCAATCTTGGTGAAGTGAAATGTATAAAGCTATACCTTTATAAGTCTTTCAGAAGGCGATTGCTCAAATATATCCAGTTTACAAGAAAAAACCATGCAAGGGAAAATGATCTCGGTCATCAGACTTACCATATAGAGATCTCTCAGGAAGAACGGCTGATGAATATTCAAACCGATGAGCACCAGAAGGAAAGGATCAAAAAAGGAATTATTACATTAACGGAAAAGGAACGAGAAGCTATTTATTATTTTTATTATCAAAACCTTTCCTATTCGGAAATGTGTGAGATTTTTAATTACACCCAGGTAAAAACCGTTAGGAACTTGGTTTATCAAGCCCTTAAAAAACTAAGGTTGATAATTCATTAACTTGTATTGATACCTTTTTTGATTTACTGACTAAAACTAATATAATGTTGACTTTTACATAGCAATTTCATCATCTCAACCAAAAATTTAAAAAAAATTAACATTTTTTCAGGTTGTTTTAAGTAATTCTCTCTCTTTATATATACAGTGGATCATTTTTACACTGCCGACGCTTATGAATTATAAAGAGTATAAAGTAATTGATTTTCTAAAAGACGATGGTTTTAAGGACTGGGTGCTAAATCCTGATCTCCGAAAGGATATATTTTGGCAAGAGACCCTTGAGGCATTTCCGGAAAAAAGACAGTCGGCGGAACAAGCTGCTGGAATTATTCGCGGTTTACGTTTTGAGACACTTTCGGGTGAGGCGGATTACAAGGAAACATTAAGAAATATAATAAAAGCTAAAAGGTCAGACACTTGGAATTTGATTCAAGCATCAAAGGGGCAATCTTCCATGCTATATTTCCAATTGATGAAAGTGGCCGCCTCTATATCCATGATAATAATGATTTCTTTTATCATACTTAATTCCTTACCCCGGGAAGTGGTTGAACAAAAAATCAGCATGGTAGAAAAAAGTAATCCCAAAGGCAGAAAAACCACTTTTCAATTGTCTGACGGAAGCACTGTTGTTTTAAACTCAGAAAGTAAATTGACTTTCCCCGAAGTTTTTGATTCCACCAAAAGGGTGGTGGAATTAATGGGAGAAGCCTTTTTTGATGTGGCCGAAAATAAAGAATGGCCTTTTGTAGTGATAGGTGGAAATACAGAAACCACTGCTTTAGGAACTTCATTTAATGTAAAAGTGTGGCCGGAAGAAAATCGAACAGAGATTGCACTTGTTTCAGGTTTGGTGAAAATCCACCATATAAATGATGAAACAGAAGATATTTGGCTTCAGCCAGGTGAAAAGGTGACACATGATTTCCAATCCAATCAATTTGTGGTGTCCAGTTTCAATTTTTTAGAAGTGACGGGTTGGAAAGATAAAATTCTTGTGTTCAAAAATGCTTCCCTTGATGAATTTGTAAAAAGAATGGAAAAATGGTATGATGTGAAATTTTTGATTATTGGTGAAAATAAGCAACCCTGGAGCATTGACGGGGAATTTAAGGATATAAGTCTGGAAGAAATTATTAAAAATTTAAGCTTTTTATACAATATCGAATATCAAATAGAAGGAAAAAATGTAACGCTCAAAATCTTATAAATTATGAAGAAATTAATAAATGGTCCATAATCATTTTGTTTTAAAAAAAGAAAGTCCCCATCATTAATATTTTGGCGAATATTCATGGGGACTTCTGTAAATGTTGTAAAATTTAAAAATCCAAATTTATGAAAAAAAAGTTACGTGAACTACTAGTAATGTGTTCAAAATCTACTTTTTACGGGATTGTGCTACAAATGATTTTTGTAACAATTCTGATGGCTGAAAAAGGTTCAGCGCAAAGCGTAAAGAGTGTCAGGGAAGTTATCATTACCATTGACACCCAATGGGCAACTATTAATGAATTATTCAGTGAAATAGAAGCCAAAACCAATTTTAGATTTTTCCTTGAAAACAAGCACATCGATAATGCTGTCCAAATAAAATTTAAAAAGAAAAAAATAGCTGTTGATGAGATTTTGATGGAAATTTCAAAACAAACCGATCTGAAATTCAAGCAGGTCAACAATACCATCAATGTTACAAAAAAATCAGATGGCACATTGGTAAACGAGCCGGATGTAACGATTGTACTACAGGAACAATTGGTTTCTGGAAGGGTGATTTCATCCGATGGCGAATCATTGCCAGGTGTAAATATAGTTTTACAAGGTTCTTCTTTCGGAACAATAACAGATGCGGATGGCAATTACTCTATAAATGTACCTTCCGGAAGTGCTGTTTTGGTTTTCAGTTATATTGGATATACCAGGGAAGAAATTACAGTGGGGTCTCAGAGTGTAATTAATGTCACAATGTTGCCAGATATCACAGCTCTACAAGAGATTATTGTAGTAGGGTATGGTGAACAAAGAAGGGAAACTTTAACTGGTTCGGTGTCAAATATTAAAGGGGAGGAGATTACAAAAAGCCCGTCTGCAAACGTTTCAAGTTCCCTTGCCGGTAAACTTCCCGGACTAGCGGTAAGCCAACGTACAGGTGAACCAGGTAGAGATGATCCGACTTTTTATATCAGGGGAGCAAGTACTTTTTATTCTAATAATATTGATGACTCCAATGAAAGGGCACGTGTAAATGCACCATTAATAATAGTCGATGGCGTACCTCGTAGCTTGATGAGTAGATTAAATCCGGAGGATATTGAGAGTATTTCGGTACTAAAAGATGCTTCTGCCGCTATTTATGGAGCCCGGGCTGCTAATGGAGTAATCCTGATTACAACCAAATCGGGCAATAAGGGAAAACCAGTCTTCGATTTTTCCTATAATCACGCATTTCAAAGACCAACACAATTACCTGAAATGCTTGACGCAGCAACCTTTGCTCAAGCGTATAATGAAGGTGCCTGGTATCGTGCTGATAGACCTGGCCCTGATGATGATTGGTCAGCTCCATATTCGAATGATAGGATACAAAAATTTAGGGACGGTTCAGATCCCATATTGCATCCAAATACAAACTGGATAGATGAAGTGCTAAAGCCTTATTCTACTCAACAGAGACTAAACCTGTCTGCTAACGGAGGAACTGATGCTGTAAGTTATTTTCTGTCTTTTGGGGCTACAACACAGGATGGTAATTTTAGAAATGACCCAACTAAATATAAACAATATAATATGCGCATCAAAGTTGATGTCAATCTTACAGATAATCTTACTTTGGGGGCAAACTTGTCAGCTATTTTGAACAACAAGAAGTTTTCATCGGTTGCTACCAATGAAGAGGTTTGGGTAAACTTCCATAATATTATTCAAGCCAACCCCACATTAGCAGCCAGATACCCTAATGGTTTGATTGCTGCAGGCAGATTGGGTGAAAACCCGCTTCTTCTGAATCAAAGGGGATATATTACGAGAGAAGATGCACCTATTTATTCCACATTTACAGCGTCATATAAAGTACCTTTTGTAGAAGGATTGAAATTGGAAGCTAGTTATAATTATGATTTGAGCCATCAAGTTGAAAAAAGGTGGCGCCTACCGTATTTTTATCATGATTACAATACCGTCACAGAAGAATTTCAAAGAATGAAAGGAACAGGTATTGCGAATCCTGAACTTTCTGAATGGTATCGTCGATGGACTACCGAACTTTATAATTTTCGATTAAATTATGAGAGAACATTTGCCAAACATCATTTAAACTTCTTGCTGGGGACAGAACAACAAAAGGATAATCATAATTGGATTAATGCTGTTCGTAGAAATTATGTAAGCCCCTCAATTGACCAGATAGCAGTGGGAAGTAACGATCCAGATGATAAAGATAATAATGGATCAGCTTGGCAAGGCGGATATAACAATTATTTCGGTAGGGCAAACTATAGTTTCGACGATAAATATCTGCTGGAGCTTGTTTTTAGATATGATGGGTCTCAAATATTTCCAAAAGAGCGGAGATACGGCTTTTTCCCCGGAGTTTCGGCAGG
>JAEWLI010000078.1 GCA_023393375.1 Bacteroidota bacterium | reverse complement strand
AATCCTTTAAGAAGGTCCTTGGTGTCCAAGAAGGTATCCCAAAAACTGTGAACTATATTTTTGGGGTTATATTTTTGAAGCATCAGTTTCCGGGCATATGGCTCCAATGCTTCTACCATATTAAAATCCGGTTTTAGCCGTAACCCCATTCCCTCCATTACAACAAATGCCCTCATCAGCAAAAACAAATCAGAGGGAACAGTGATCTTATGGCTGTAGATGAAATCGTGAATCTTTTCATACAACATTTCCATGTTGATATCCTGAAGCGAGTTGGAACTAATTTCCTGTACCATATCGTACAAGTCATATTCCATACTTCTTCGGTTATCAGTAATGCTTTTGCCAGAAATATCCTCTATATTTAAAATCAACCGCCTGATATCTTTTCTAATAAAATTGACTATAAAATCCGAAAAAATATCCTTATCTCTTGGGAGTATGGTTCCCATCATGCCAAAGTCAAGGAAACATAGTTTTTCCTCATTTGTAACCACCAGGTTGCCTGGATGTGGATCGGCATGAAAATAACCGTGTTTAAACACCTGGTTGAAATAGGCATCCACTCCTATTCCCACAATTTTATCAATATCGATGTTCCTTTTCTTTAATTCATCAATCTCAGATATTTTAGTACCCAATACTTCTTCCATGCACAAGATGGTCTCATTACTGTATTCACGAAATACTTTGGGAATATACACCCTTTCGTCACCTTCAAAGTTGTTACGAAAACGCTGGATACTGTTGGCTTCTATCACAAAATTCAATTCTGTCATGATACTGCGTTCAAATGCCTGAAGTAATTCAAGTGGCTGGTACACAGCTACTTCAGGAAATCTTTTTTGCAGCATTCTGATGATGTACCTGACAATTTCAATATCGGCTTCAATCATGTCCCTGATGCCGGGTCGTTGGATCTTCAAAACCACCCATTCCCCTGTTTGCAATTGAGCCCGGTGTACTTGAGCAATGGAAGCCGAAGCTTCGGGTTCCTTTTTGATTTCTTTAAAGACCTGATCGGGGTCAATCCCAAGTCGATTTTTAATTTCTTCAAATGCATTTAAATCTACATCAGTAGAAACATCATCCTGAAGTTTTTCGAATTCTTTTGTAAGTGCTTTAGGCAATAGATCATGACGATTACTTAAGATCTGTCCCAATTTAATAAAGGTGGGGCCTAATTCTTCAAAAACCAGCCTGATTCTCTCATATCGGCTTTTCGCAACAATTTTTTCACCCTCTTTTTTTAAAGACGTAAGTTTTCTGCGTGGTACTATTTTGCTCAATTGCGTATGTGCTACCACATCATCAAATCCGTATTTTGCCAATACACCTATTACTCTGGTGAGGCGGTTGATATTACGGAAAGTAGTAAAATGGAATAACGACATTTATTGCTTTTGTTCCAGAAAGCTTCGCTCTAATACTTCTATTCTCTTTTGAAGCCGTTCATAATCCTCCTTGGTGGGTACATCCATCTTTTGAAGCGTGTTTTTTATAATTTTTTTAATTTCTGCTTCCGCCTCTTTTCCAGATTTCTCCGTTTCTTCTTTTAAATCATTCATGAATTTGTTCCCTTCTTCCTGCGACATTTTGCCCTTTTCAATCAATTCATCAATGATTTCAACGGTTTTATTCTTTGCAATAATGGCCATACCCAAACTGGCACTAATAATTTTTCTGATTGTATCTTCCATAGTAGAATGGGATTAAAAAAGTGTTCACCTTATCCAACTGACTACAAAAAAATAAGTTTTGATATATGGAAAAAATTAGGATTTGAACCTCTCAAAAAGCTCAGTAAGTTTAATCAATCGCTGTTTTAGTAAAAAGGACAACAGAATATTAATTCATTTTATTCTGCTATCCTTTTTATTTGGTGCCCAGTTTTCAGATTAGTGTTTCATTCACGGCAGAATCATCATCCTCTTGTTCCAATACTGGTGAATATTCATCTTCTTCATCGAATATAACAGGTTGCTCCAGGTCCATTACTTCCTTTTTAACCATCGGAATAAAATAAGACTCTGTGAAAGTGCTGTTTTCGAGTATTTGTTTAAGCAATCCTAATTTTTCCTCCCCAGTTTTAGCCATTGCAGCAGAAGTATATTTTGCTACCGCAATATCTATATCTTTAAGCGAAAGATTTTCTGGTTTGATCCATCCGGTAGTTACAAATTTTCCATCAGCTCTTTTCCCCTTTACTTCACACCAGCCGTCCTGTTCATTTGATATGGCAACTATATCCATTGCCTTGAAAGAAACACCTGATTTTGTCATTAGATCAGGCCTTTTATAATATTCTGCATCGCCTAAAAAAACAGCAGGTTTGCCATCATGAACTATAAAATCAGCAAGTGACCAACCTTCAGTATCATCAGATAATCTAATCTTTACATACTGCCTGTTAGCAACAGAATCTAGTATCGTTTCATTTAAGAAGGTTACTTTTTCTCCCAAACTTACCGAAGTGAGCCATTTACTTTTTTCATTGGGCTCCTGCCTAACAGAAATCTGATCCCAAATACACACTGCAGTGCTGCTGACAGGTTCTGCTGATTCCACAGCATTATCTTCTCCATCATTTAGTAATTGCTCATTTTTTGTGTTACACCCAAAAAGATATAGGCATGGAATGGTCAGCAATAAAATTAAATTTTTCATCATAGTTTTTGTTTGTTGTTGAAAAATAATAAAGCCCTGAATATAAGCATACCGTACATAAAAATTGAATAAAAATCAGTGATAATCTTATGTAAGTTTACAATATCCTGGTTGCCAGCATGTTATATCTTTATATTTTTATACTAAAAAAATAAATATTCTGAAAATGCGCAGAAAGAATGTCAATTATGTTGAATATTTTGCCAGAAATGCATATATTTAACTTGACAATCATGCATTTCATAATTGCGATGGTCGCAACAAAATTAACATGACCAAACTACCATGAAACACTTCCTTATAATTATTCTGGTTTATTTACCCATATGGTTAACCGCACAGAGCCATACTGTATCGGGAACTGTTACAGCCTTTCATCAGTTTCCACTGGAGAATGTATTGATTACCTCTACAAAAAACAAACAACAGGTAACCACCAATGAAAAAGGTGAATTTCAAATTGAGGTTGCTGCCAAAGATATGCTCAAATTTGAGGCACAAGGCTTTGCGCCCTATCAAGTGAAGATTTCAACCAAAACAGAAGATTTGAAACCAATTAAAGCAAATATGGTATTTCTCAACAGATCAGATGATTATAAAATTGCTGTGGGATATGGTCATATCGCTAAAGATAACCTTACTTATGCTATTGATCATCTGATGGTTGAAAATAATGATTATAGCCGTTATCATGATATTTATGAACTCATACAAGTAAAGACACCTGGAGTACGAGTAATGTTTGAAGGTGGCAAAAGGATATTTGTCATCCGTGGAGTAAATTCAATCAATAGCAGTATAGCCGCATTAGTTGTAGTGGATGGAATGGTTGTCAATGACCTGGACTTTATTAGCGTACATGATGTGGCCACCATTCAGGTATTGAAAGATGGGTCAGCAGCTATCTATGGTTCCAGAGGTGCAAATGGGGTAATTATGGTAAATACCAAAAGGGGAAACCATAAATAATAAAAAATTGGAAATGTTGAAATTGAACAGGCGGATTAACCGCCTGTTTTATTTTATGCAGCTGCAGAGGATTTAGCCACAGGTTTTTCACTTTTTGGTGGAGCTGCACAAGCACAACTATCTGGCGAACAGCTACTTGCAGGCTCTTTATCCTGCTTTTTCAAAATAGATCTTCCCAAATTATCAAACCCAATCAATGCAGGAGCTACAATTTTTCTTTGCATCACTCTTCCATCAGCTAAAGTAATCCTGCTCAATAAGGCTTCAGAAGGATTTTTCACCTCACTCATGGCATGTACAATTTCTACTTCCTCTCCCGTATCGGGATGCAGATAAATATATTTAGGCATTGTTCTTAATATTAAGTTGAATTAAACTTTTTACCACGAAAAAGAACGCAAATATAATAAAAAGGTTTATAGCTATGGATTTTTTTATCAGGATCGTTTGGTTTTGATAATCGATTCCAATATATAATCTTGAACAGTGATTCAAATCTAAAAGCAGGAAAATGATTTATTGACAATTTTAATACGAGGACAAAAGGTATATTTAATGCTAATGCATTGGCTTTATTCATTATGCTTATTCAATTGACTATCAATTAGTTAGAAACTAATTGTTAAAGTCATTTCGAGACTTATTATCAATTAAATAATATATGATTCACGATTGTAGTTTATGTATGATCCGTGTAGTGGAGTATCCTTCAACAAAATCTATCAGACAAGTTTCCCTGGCAAACTCTGCACCGATCACTTCCTCAATTTTATAGTCGCCCCCTTTTACCAGTATATCAGGCTTAATTTTTGAGAGGATTTCATAAGGGGTGGATTCTGCAAAGATAACCAGGTAGTTAATAGCTGCTAATCCACCAAGTACAAAAGCCCTGTCTTCCTGATTATTTATGGGTCTGTCGGGTCCTTTAATTTTTTTTACAGAGCTATCGCTGTTCAAACCTACTATAAGGATGTCACCTAAATCTCTGGCTTGCTGCAGGTAAGCCACATGACCTTTATGTAAAATATCAAAACAGCCATTGGTAAACACTATTTTTTTACCCTGCTTTCGGTATTCAGAAAGTAATATCAATAAACTTTCCAGAGAAACCAGCTTTTTATTTTCCATAATGAATAAGGTACTTTTTTATTCCTGAAGATTAGCCAAATCACTTGATTGGACCTTCATGCTACGATAATAGTTGTTTTTCCAAATATCGTAAAAAATAGTGGTATGAAAATACTGCTCAGAAATATATCCAATCCCTTCTGGTGTTTGCACGATTGCATAACCTTTTTCAAACCCGACGGCCTTGATCATGTCCCCCCTATTCACAGTACTCAAGGTATTATCCGATAAATTATATTTCGGGGATTTTAAAACCCTGGCTTTATATGCTATTTCTACTGTACAAAAATTATCATTTACAAAACCTTCTGGCAAGGGGTTCATGGCCATTTTTTGATGAAAAGTTGTACAACTACATGCTAAAAAAAGTAATATGATTAACCAGTTTCTCATATAATAAAGTATAAAAAAATAGAATTTTAAGGTTACTTATTACATCAAATCAAACCACATACATTGAAGGAAAACTGAATTAACCCACTGTAAGCGATTTGGTCAATTTAAAAAATGTTAAGAATTGGGTAATAAACTTACACGGAAAGGAAAATGTTTATGCCAGCTTCAAAAAATATTGACAGGAATTCAAGTATCCCATGAATTACCGTCAATTAAAACCTTATGTTTCAGCGTTTTATTTGCAATATTTCTGAAGTGCATTATCTGCTTCAATTACATTTAGCGACTTCGCGATGCGCAAATCACTGCATCCGCTAGCTTGTCGTTTCATTCTGATTTTTACAGCACCTCGATAAAGAAATGCTTGACCCATATCCCTTTTAATAGTGATGGCATTGTCATAATCAGCCAAAGCCTCCTTAAACTTACCCTGATTATGATAGGCCCTACCACGTAAATAATAAGCACGGGCGTTATCATTTGAATTTTTAACTGCTAAATCTGCATAATACAATGCGTTATCACTATCTTTTTGCTCCAGATAAACTTTTGATAAGCTGGACAATGCACTCGCATTATGAGGTTCAAATTCTAGAATCGCGGTATAATCAGCCAATGCTTCCTTTACTTTACCTAGCTCTTCGAAAGAACGGCCACGATTGTACAAAGATTGAACATGCCTTGGTTTAGTTCGAAGATATTCAGTATACACTTCAATGGCCTTTTCATATTGTCCATTGTTGAAATATTTTTCCCCTTCCATGGTGCTATTACCACATGAGATGGTAAACCAAATAAAAAGCAACAGATAAAACTTGTTTTTCATATACAAATTTGAATTAGAGCATTTTTTTATCCAAATTTCTGCCAATAATGCGCTAATTTAGAAATTATAAATATTAATCAAAATTGGACGGATGGTTTACTTTTCTGTTAACATACTGTAGCAATGTAACTTATTATCACTTTTTATATAAGTTCGGAGGTTCTTTCAAACCATTATAACCGATAAGTTCACACCCTGCTTTCCCAATAAACATATTGGCTTCAGCTTTTATGGGAATCCTGTTTTTATCGTCTGACAGCCATAATGTAACTGAATTTTCACCGGCAAACATTTTATTATCAGGCATCACAGGAACCAGTTTTATAGCATTAAAGTGCCCTGCTTTGGTTTTTACCTTTTCTTTGCCCTGATAGAGAATATTGAAATTGTATATGGTATCCTCAAAAAAAGCATTCAATTTAATAGTATCTTTTTCTTTTAAATGAGAAAAATCAATATGTCTGACAAATAAATAACCTCCTATCAGGTCACGGATATTTTCAGGAGCATCAAACGTTACAGGATCTTTGAATTTACCGGTTTGATTATCAATGACTTTTGTTTCTATTATATTATTTTGATGATCGAAATTTACCAATTCATTTTTCCTGTATCTTCCCTCCTTGATGTTTCTCCATGAAATATGAGGGAGAAGATTAGAGGAATCAATATATGCACCCCAATTGTCATCTACTTTCGATACCCAGCTTACTGCACCGGTAGTCCATCCTGAAATATCGACCTTATATGATGGCTTATTGTTGATTTTATAGATCTGTTGATTTACCTCCATCGTGGCTTTACCAACATTAAAAATGCCAAAATGAACCTTAAACTCAAGCTGTTCCCCTTTCGCAAAAGTATGCTGGGAAACAAGTTTGGTTTGCCTGTCTTTTTCACCATTAATGAAAGCACTGGACAGAATCAAAATGAAGATAAGCAGAAATAGGTTTTTTATATTAACCATAGGTAAACATACTTTTTTCCATAATATAACCAAAAGGAATGCCAAAAAATTATCCTTGAGATTTTAATTTACAAATAAACAGAAAAAATAGAAGTATGTTTTAACATTAAATAGCTACATTATTCTCTCTTAATGCTTCATTAAGTGATGTTTTCAGGTCTGTACTTGCTTTTCTTTTGCCAATGATCAATGCACAAGGTACCTGAAAATCACCTGCTGGAAATTTTTTTGTATAAGACCCGGGAATCACTACACAACGCTCTGGCACATATCCTTTATACTCTACTGGTTCACTGCCCGTTACATCTATCACCTTACTGCTTCCTGTAAGTGTAACATTCGCCCCTAATACAGCTTCTCTACCAATCCTAACTCCCTCCACAATGATACAACGGGACCCAATGAAGGCATTGTCCTCAATGATCACTGGCGATGCCTGTACGGGCTCTAATACGCCTCCCACACCAACACCTCCACTTAGATGGACATTTTTCCCTATTTGGGCGCAGCTACCTACTGTAGCCCATGTGTCGACCATGGTTCCGGAGTCAACATAAGCCCCGATATTCACATAAGAAGGCATTAATATCACCCCCTTATTGATAAAAGCGCCATATCTAGCAGTAGCCGGGGGAACTACCCTGACTCCTAGCTTTTCATAACCTTTTTTCAATTTCATTTTATCATGATACTCAAAAGGGCCAGTTTCAATTACCTTCATTTGTTGGATAGGAAAATATAAAATTACCGCTTTTTTTACCCACTGATTTACTTTCCAACCATCCTCTACCGGTTCAGCAACACGTATTTTTCCCAGATCCAGCTCTTCTATCACTGATTTAACCGCTTGTTGTACCTCTTTCTCTGCTAATAAATCCCTGTTGTCCCAAGCTTTCTCAATAATTTCTCTTAATTCCATAAGTTTTAGTATTTTTATTAAAAATCCAAAGATATTACTTTGAAACCAAAGACTAAAATAGTTCTGGCATCTTTGCTCAAACCTGTGGATGATGTCAGGATGTACGAGAAGTTCGGAATAAGCCTTCATCAAACAGGTTTATATGAGCTCCATATAGTTGGTTTCAAACCCAATAAATTGCCGGAACCTGCACCCGGAATATACTTTCATCCTATCTTCAAATTCAAAAGAATCAGCTGGAAAAGAGTTTTACATTCTTGGAAACTTTATAAATTATTACTTAAAGTAAAACCTGATATTATAATAGCTAACTCCCATGATTTACTGATAGTTACGTATGTATACAAAATATTATTTGGAGTAAAATTATTATATGACGTTCAGGAAAATTATTATCTCAATATTTTGCATACTGAAGCCTTTCCTTTCTGGCTGAGACCTTTTCTTGCAGGATGGGTAAGATTAAAAGAGTGGATGTCCAGACCATTCATTCACCATTATTTTCTGGCCGAAAAAGTATATGCGCAACAGCTAAAATTCATTGGTAAAAAACATACCATTATAGAAAATAAATGCCGGATCACAGGCCCTATTTTTGCAAGAAAAAGGAAAATTGATGAGAAAAAACCCCTTAAATTCCTCTTTTCCGGCACGATTTCTAGGCATTATGGCGTTATAGAAGCAATTGGATTAACTAATATTATTAGCATTTCACATCCTGTAACCCTGGAAATAATAGGCAGAAGTGCCGACACTGATTTTTTACAAGAAATAAAGGCCCTTATAAAGGGAAAAGAACATATAATAGCAAAGATTTCGGACCAACCCATCAGTCATCAAGAAATTATAGAAGCAATTAAAGAAGCTGATGCCGGAATAGTTAGCTATTTACCCAATAAAAGCACACAAGGACGAATACCTACCAAAGTTTTTGAATACATGGTGTATCAATTGCCAATAATAGTGTTAAATGACCCGGAATGGCTTCCATTTGCAGACAAATTCAAGGCCTGTATAGAGGTTACTTTGCACGAATCACCTGAAATTTTACTACAAAAACTTACCACTGCTTCTTTTTATAGCAATCCTTTGCCTTTAAATGAAATATCTTGGACAGCTGAAGAAGAAAAGCTATTAAAAGTGATCAAAAGCCTATAATAAGTCAATATTTCCCCTCCAATCCCTGAAAATCACCCCCTTTGTGCTCAAATCATTAGCGCAAACCGACAGACACAATCTTATTTTACTAATTTAGGCTTGCCTAAATAATATGTTTTTATGCATTTTTTGCCAATTTTGTTAGTATTTTACATGACAACCTGTCATATTTGGGTTGGTGTTAAATTTATTTTTAGGTATGCCTGAAGATTGCTTAGATTTGTGGATTCCAAATGATTTTACCTTATGTTGAGTTTAGCAGAACAGAATTATATTAAAGCCATTTATCACCTATCTGAAGGTGGAGTGAAAGAAGTATCGACCAATGCTATTGCTGATTCATTAAAAACCAAACCGGCATCGGTAAGTGATATGATCAGTAAGTTAGCCATGAAAAAAGTAATCCATTACCAAAAATACCAGGGAGTGAATCTTTCTGATGAAGGTAAAAAAGAGGCACTACGGGTAATCAGAAAACACAGGCTATGGGAAGTTTTTTTGGTGGACAAGCTAAAGTTTAACTGGGATGAAGTTCATGATGTAGCCGAACAACTGGAGCATGTGGAATCTACCCTTCTCACCAAAAGGCTGGATGAATATCTGGGTTATCCTAAATATGATCCGCATGGTGATCCCATTCCTGATGAAGCCGGTGAATTCAAATCGAAACCTCAGGTTCCCCTAAACCAAATGTCGGTACAAAAGTCTGGCATCATCGTGGCAGTGAACGATACTAATCCTGTTTTCTTACAGTACATGGATAAAATAGGTGCCTACCTGGGTGCCAAGGTAAAAGTAATTAATCGGGAAAAATTTGATGGTTCGATGGAAATCCTGCTCGACAATAAGAAGAATGTTTTCATTTCAGATGCTGTAGCAGCCAATATCCTGATTACAGAATAAGATCAGAAAATCTAGGGCCATGACAGGAATTATAAGAATCTGATTTTTTTTGCGTTTTAAAAGTCACTAATTTTAGAAGTTTAAAATTTACAGGAATGAAAAAATTGGTTTTATCTCTTTTGCTCGTGAATCTGTTTGTTTATGCCTCACTGGCAAATGACTTTCAAAATAATGAAAAACCCGCCAATGAAAAAATCAATTGGGTTTCAGTTGAAGAAGCACAACGGCTTGGAAAAGAAAACCCAAAAAAGGTATTTGTGGATGTATATACCAACT
>JAEWLI010000225.1 GCA_023393375.1 Bacteroidota bacterium | reverse complement strand
ATTTTTTCCTGTTTCTGATAGGAGCCTCTGTAAAGGGAGGGATATATATTCCCCTATTAGAAAAATATAATATAATCCATCTGATCCGGGATACATTTTTACATTCGGCAGGATTAATAATTTCATTATTTGGATATTCGTACACCATCACCCGGGATTTACTATCAATTCATGGAGGTTCGGGTGTAATTTTAGGTTATTCCTGTTATGGATTTAGCATAACTAGTATGTTTCTTGCTTTGATTTTAGCTTATCCAAGACCAATACGTACCAAATGGCTCACCCTGGTGGTGGGACTATTGACTATTTTCATATTAAATGTATTTCGCATAGCCGGTTTAGCAATCATTTATACCAAATCGTCCCAACCATCCTTACGAAATATCGACCACCATATGGTTTTTAATATTATTGTCTACCTGGTTATTTTTGGCATTTATTATTGGTATGTCAACAGCAACCAGTCTGAAGAATTATCCACCGATCACACATCAGAGCCCCTTTCAGGTCATGTTGATGAAGATGATTCATTGAAAGTTTAAAGCAAAAGTCAAACCTCAACCGTCATTCTGAATGCCGGAGCTAAAGCAATAAACTTAAAATAAACAATAACCGGCATGAAGAATCTCCCAATCCGGAGACGAATGATCCTCCAACCGTCATTCTGAATGCCAAAGACGAAAGTAATAAGTTTAACAGAAAGCCTAATTGGCATGAAGAATCTCCCAATTCGGAGGCAAGTGATCGAACAAGTAATCACTAATTGGCATGAAGAATCTCCTCATCCGAAGACAAATGACCGATCGAGCAGGTCCCCAAAGTCAGGAGATCCTTCGCTGCGTTCAGGACACGTCGCTGGATTGTTGATTTTCCCAAACATTAACCGGCATGAAGAATCTCCCAATCCGGAGACGAATGATCCTCCAACCGTCATTCTGAATGCCGGAGGCTAGAGTAATAAACTTGAAAGAAACAATAACCGGCATGAAGAATCTCCTCATCCGAAGACAAATGACCGATCGAGCAGGTCCCCAAAGTCAGGAGATCCTTCGCTGCGTTCAGGAGACGTCGCTGGATTGTTGATTTTCCCAAACATTAACCGGCATGAAGAATCTCCCAATTCGGAGACGAATGATCCCCTAACCGTCATTCTGAATGCCAAAGACCAAAAGTAACAACCATAACAGAAAGCCAAATTGGCATGAAGAATCTCCTAATTCGGAGGCAAGTGATCGAACAAGTAATCACTAATTGGCATAGACGAGTGATCGAACAAGTAAGTCCTCATAGTCGGGAGATCCTTCGCTGCGTTCAGGATACGTCGCGGGATTGATGATTTATCCAAAGGTTATCATCCACTGACGCAATCAGCTCCAAAGGAGCGATGATCATTAGCTCAGGGTGAAGCCCTGAGTCAAATAGAATAAAGGAAATAAAGCCCCAAAGCGGGCGTAATCCCAGTTAAAACCCCATGAAAATACTAATCGTTTCACAGGTATTTTGGCCTGACAATGTCGCCGTGTCGTTGTTTGTCACCGATCTTGCAAACAAACTCGTGGAGAGAGGCCACCAAGTTCATGTAATTGCGGGCCGTTATGATTACGAAGACCATAAAAAGAAGTATGCATTACACGAAAATCATCAGGGTTTACATATCATCAGGTTAAAAAATTCAGGATTGGGCAAGAGCAATACATTTTACCGCTTGTTCGACTTTTTTACCTTCAACTTACTGGTGTTTCTTAAGCTGTTAAGGATCAGGAAAAAATCCTACGATCTTGTCATTTGCTCCACCGTTCCCCCCATGTTGCCTTTTATTACCTCATTATTTGCAAAAAAAATCGCCAACAAGTTTTTCTATTGGGTAATGGACATTCAACCAGAACTATCTATCAATTCAGGGATGATCCGCCCCAATTCATTGGTAGCTCGTCTGTTGGTAAAGATGGGTGATTTTGTTTTCCGGAAAGCCGATCATGTTTTCGTTTTGGATAAGTTTATGAAAGAGAATGTGAAAGACCGGTTAGGAAATATATCGAAAATCACCATCAGTCCACTGTGGCCTGTATTGGAAAAACATTATAATGGTAATAGGGAAGACAATCCATTTCGCATTAAACATCAGTTTCAGGATAAAATAGTCATCATGTATTCCGGCAATCATTCCTATATTCATCCTATTAAGGATTTACTTCAGGCTGCATTGTCTTTAAAAAATGAACCTGACTTTATATTTGTATTTGTTGGGTCAGGGGTACGAAAAAAGGAAGTGTTGGAATTTAAAGCCCAACATCAGCTTTCTAATATTGTATCGTTGCCATTTGAACCGCGTGAACTTGCCCATATTTCATTGAGTGCCGCTGATTTTCAGGTGGTCATTATGGGTGATCGTCAGGTGGGATATACGCACCCTAATAAAATATATGGTGCACTTTTCCTAGGTAAACCTGTCATTTACATCGGCCCAAGCCCAAGCCATGTAACAGAGATACTGGATCAATGTCCGGGAAATATTCTCATCGAACATGGGAATGGACAAAAGCTTGCCCAGGAAATACTTCGCTTCTCTTCAAATAAAAATGAAATGAATGCTGTGGGGCAATTAAATGGAAAGTTCGCCTCCCAACACCTTGATCCCGATGTACTAAAGAATGAGATGGCCGATCAAGTAGTTGGGTTAGCTAATAGTTGATAGCTCATAGTACGTAGCTGGTAGATGGGCTGCTCGTAGTAATTATGCATTGTTTTTTTAATTTGTGATCAACAATATCAACAATATCAACAATATCAACTCACCAACTCTCCCTATCAACTATGAGCTACGAGCTACGAGCTATATCAACTCCCCAACTCTTCCTACCAACTATGAGCTACGAACTACGAGCTATTGCGTGGGCCCGGAAAAACGGTGAGGTGCGGGCTGGATTGAGGGAGGGAAACGTCGTTTTTCCTTGCCTTTTTTGTCCCGCCAAAGCGGGAAGCCTGCCCGGCTTGAGGGCAAAAAAAAGAAATTCTTACCAGTTCTCCAACTCACCAACTCTTCCTACCAACTATGAGCTACGAGCTACGAGCTATATCAACTCCCCAACTCACCAGTTCCCCAACTCACCCCTATCAACTATGAGCTACGAACTATGAGCTACGAACTAAAATGAGCTACGAACTAAAATGAGCTACGAACTAAAACAAAATACGAACTAAAATGAGCTAAAAACCTCAAAATGAAAAGAATACTTATTACAGGAATATCCGGTTTTGTGGGAACAAGCTTGGCAGAATATTTGGCCAATAGTCCCAATACTGAGATTTATGGCCTAAGCAGAAATAATTATCAAGGAAATCCCAACTATCTAAAAGGATTATTTAATTATCATGATCAGGAATTTTGGAAAACCAATTCTTTCGATGTGGTGATCCACTGTGCCGGGAAAGCCCATGACTTGAAAAAAACTGCTAAAGCAGACGAATATGATCAGGTAAATTATGAGTTGACAAAAGCTATTTTTGAAGCCTATCAAAAATCAAATCCCTCAGGAAAATTTATCTTTCTGAGTTCTGTAAAAGCTGTGGCAGATAAAACCGATGATATTTTGGATGAAAATGCTGTTCCCGATCCTAAAACCCCTTATGGCATTTCCAAATTGAAAGCAGAAAGGTTTTTACAACAACATATGCACAGTTCGGGTTTCAGTGTGGTGATCCTCAGGCCATGCATGATTTATGGCCCTGGTAACAAAGGTAATCTTAGTTTATTATATCAATTGGTAAGGAAAGGAATTCCCTGGCCATTAGGGGCGTTCGAAAATCAACGGTCATTTTTGTTTATTGATAACCTGGCTTTCATGATCAGGGAAATCATAGATCAGCAAATACCATCCGGAATATTTCATGTAGCAGATGATGGTTTTCTTTCCACCAATGATTTGATCAGGTTGATCGGAGGACTCACAGAAGTAAAGAATAAAATTTTAAAACTACCCAAAAATCTGATCAGAGTTTTAGCTAGAACAGGGGATTTTTTACATTTGCCTTTCGATTCTGAAAAACTGGAGAAATTGACTGAAAACTACAAAGTAAATAATCAAAAGATTAAGCATGTTATGGGAAAAGAGCTTCCAGTGAGCACTCAACAAGGCATGGCACAAACTTTTAGAAAAATATGAGTTGGTTATTCATTGGCCCCATTGTTTTTATTGTATCCACCGTCCTCACCGGATGGTTTGCCATAGTATTTAAAAAATCAGGAATCATTGATATTCCAAATGAAAGGAGCTCACATATTACACCTACTCCTCGTGGTGGAGGATTGGCAATTATTATTGGAATCCTGTTGGGACTTTTCATTTTACTGATTTTCAATTATTATAACGGTAGTCCTTTACCCATACCAGGGTATTTTTTCTGGTCGGGATTTGTGATTGTAGCGATCACTAGTTTTCTGGATGATAAAGTAAACCTCCCGTTTTATTTCAGATTCATTCTGCATTTTCTGGCAGCTAATCTGGTGTTTTTCGAAACCAATGGGTTAGGTGTTTTTCCATTACCGCAACCATTTGCTTTTGAATTGGGATGGGTGTTTAATTATCCGTTAACCATTGTCTGGATTATAGCGGTATTAAATATCTATAATTTTCTGGATGGCATCGATGGATATGCTGCTACACAGGCAGTTGTGGCTGGTTTAGCTATGGCTGTCCTTGATTTTCAAGGATCAGGTTTTACCATGGGTATATTGGTATCTGCCGCTGCTTTGGGTTTTTTGATACACAACTGGAAACCGGCAAAAATATTTATGGGTGACATAGGAAGTGCGGTTTTGGGTTTTGTATTTGCCTGCACACCCTTTTATTTTTCCTTTACAGAAACAAATATTGCCATTTTCTCAATGGGTATATTTCTATGGTTTTTTATATCCGATGGTAGTTTTACAATACTAAGGAGATTGGTTCAAGGGGAAAAAATATGGGTTGCTCACCGCACACATCTATATCAGCAATGGGTTATTGCGGGTACAGGCCATGACAAGGTGGTTCTAAGGGTAATGTCTGCAGCTTTTTCACTGAGTATATTATTTTTATTATCGTATTTCTTTTATCCTTATTGGTTAATATGGATATTGATACCTGCATTTATTTTATATATTTTATATTATTTTTATGTAAAAAAGGTTATAAGTTAGGGATCAAAAATAGTTCTGGCTGAATGTTATACAAATATGTAAAACGTATCTTAGATGTTGTGGGTGCATTGATGTTATTGGTGATTTTGTCGCCGGTGATGTTTATCATTATAATTGTAACCTATTTTGATCAGCCGCAAGTATTTTTCAAGCAACTTAGAATTGGGAAAAGTGAAAAACCTTTCTCTATATTAAAATTTCACACAATCATTTATAAAAATGAAGGTCCTGTTATTACACCATTTGCTGATTTCCTAAGATCACATTCACTTGATGAGTTACCACAGTTGATCAATGTGATCAAGGGCGAAATGAGCCTGGTAGGACCAAGACCTTTTTTCCCCGATTATTTGTCTTATTATACAGAAGAAGAGAAAAAGCGCCATCAGGTAAAGCCTGGAATAACTGGTCTTGCCCAAGTAACTGGTGGGAATCGCATTTCATGGCAACAAAAATTACAGTTGGATTTACTGTATGTAAAATCTATATCACTAAAATTGGATATGGAAATTCTTTTTAAATCATTCGGATATGTGTTTAAAAAATCCAATCATTGGGACGTGGTCCCCCTTACTATTGAAAGGGAAATAAAAATGCAAAATCTTGAATCCGCAGAATAATTACAGGATCAAATTACTTGAACCGTCATTAGATGAAAATCTGGTCCACCAGGCAACCCAATATTTTTTTGATAATTTAACCCAGCCTCATATATCTATCCAAAAGTTTGAGTCGGCATTGTCAGCATATACCCGTTCTCCCTATATATGCCTGCTCAATTCAGGTACATCCGCATTGCATTTAGCTTTGATATTATCAGGGGTAAAGAAGGATGATGACGTTATTTGCCCTTCATTTACCTTCGCTGCTACGGCTTTTGCAATAAAGTATATTGGGGCGAATCCTGTTTTTATCGACACCTCACACCATTCTTGGGATATGGATCCCAATCTTTTAAATGAAGCTATAGTAGAGGGTATTGGTAAAGGGAAAAAGCCAAAAGCAATCATAGTAGTACATGCTTACGGTTATCCTGCTAATGTGGATGCGATTATGGAATTATCCAGAACTTATCAGATTCCGGTTTTAGAAGATGGTGCAGGAGCAATTGGGTCCTTTTATAGACAGGATCATGTGGGTACCATTGGTGATTTAGGTATTCTTTCTTTTAACTATAATAAAGTGATCACGACAGCAGGTGGAGGTGCTATTTTACTTAAGAATAAGGAAGACTATAATAAAATTAGATATTTGGCCAGTCAGGCAAAAGACAACACACCCTACTATCAGCACCAGGAAATAGGGTACAACTACCAAATGAATCACTTTGCGGCTGAGTTAGGAAATCAGCAATTAACTTCCATTGATGATTTCCTGGGTCGAAAATATCACATTTATAAGCATTATCAGGAGGGTTTAAAGGATATGGATATTATAGAATTACCAGCTCTCAGTAGTGATTATAAACCCAATTATTGGTTGAACATGATATTTTTTAATAATAAGGAGATGAGGGATCATACAGCTGAACTCTTGAAGCAGTATGGAATAGAAACTCGCCCCGTGTGGAAGCCAATGCATTTACAACCCATATTTAATACATACAAATCTTATATTACCGGAGCTTCAGAATCCTATTTTGATAAAGGATTATGTTTGCCATCTTCTATCAATATAACTGACGATCAAATAAATCAAATTATTGGAATTATTAAAAATAAAAGATTCCTATAATCATCAAAGTAGCAATTAGAGGAAATATTATGATATTTTTTTTAATTCAATGTTTTATTTTATTCTATTTATCACAAAATTTTTAGATCTTTGTTAAGATCAAAAAGCTGTTCTATGCAAAAATTGATTATTTTTCTAACTTTTTGCCTGACATTGATCTGTCAGGAAGTATTTCCACAGGTATTTTTTCCACAGGGTGAAGATCGCAAATGGGTGGCCAACGGCGGATTTGGTATTAGTTCCTATTATGGTGATCTGAATAATCCTGGAGACATTATTGATTTTACACCCGGTTTGACATTAGGAGCAAGAAGGCATATCAATAGTAAACGTTTGGGCAACCGCTTTTCTGTAGGAGGCAACATCACTTGGTTTATGTTAAGTGGGGATGATGCAAAAGCAAATAATGTAGGCCGTGAAGTTAGAAATCTTTCGTTTCAATCACATAATATAGAACTGTTGGCCATTGGTCAGGTAGACTTGTTTCCGCGTGGGCCACGATTTTACCAACGTTCAGACTATAATCCTTATTTGTTTGCGGGGATAGGTTTGTTATATTTTAATCCCCGGGCCAAATACGAAGGTGAATGGTATCCGTTACGCCGTCTTCAAACAGAGGGAGTAAAATATTCTCCAGTTACCTTAGTAATACCATTGGGTATTGGTGTCCGATATAGATTGAACCCAATGTTTAACATTGTCCTGGAGGGTGGTTACCGGTTTGCATTTACCGATTATCTGGATGATGTCAGCACAGTATTTAAAGATCCTGCTTCTTTTGATAATCCCATGGCACGGACATTAGCCGATCGCCGTGAGGAAATTGGATTACCTAAATTGGATGCCGGAAAAAAACGTGGGAACCCGAATAAAAATGATGGCTATTTTTTACTTCAAATAAAAGCTGAATACTACATGCATCGTTTATTTGGCCCCGATCCATATAACCGCACCATCAGAAGAAGGAGATAATCCAGCAAAAATCAATCGTTTCGAATCCCGAGGCACGAAGAAACTAAGAATAGGGTAAGGTAGTTAGTTAAAAAACTATGGAAGGGGACTCCGGGTAACCACCTTCGCCACGTATTGTCATTCCGACGAAGGAGGAAACTAAGGTTGGGGTAAGGTAGAAAGTTAAAAAAACCTAAGGAAGTTGAATTATCATTCCGTTTAAAGCGTTCTGCAAGGCCATACCTTAGATCCCTCTCGGTGATCGGGATGACAGTTTAATAGCATTTGCTGTAACCGTACAGTAAATAATAAAGTAATCTTAACAATAAGAAAAAACATTTAGAATCAATGGATTTTAACTATTCTATAAATTAAACCACATCCAAATGACGACTTTTTCATCTATTGCTCCATATTACAACATTATTTTTCCATATAAATCCTCAAAAGCTGATTTTGTAGAAAGTTTTTTAAAGCAAAAGCCAGCCACAATACTGGATATCGGGTGTGCCACAGGTCAAATGGCCATAGATCTTTCCCAAAGGGGACATCGGGTTGCAGGTATTGACCTGGATGGTAGTATGATCAGCATTGCAAAGAATGATGGAAAGCCTACTTCGGTTAATTTTATGGAAATGGATATGCTTCTGGTTGATCAGTACTTCACACCTCAATCATTTGATTTAATATCTTGTGTGGGGAATACCTTGGTACAACTTGATTCTATTGACAAAATTAGGAGCATGATACAAAAAATCAGGGATCTTCTTAACCCTGAGGGGGTATTTATCATGCAGAATGTAAATTATGACCTCATTACTGCTAAAATTACATCGTTGCCAATCATTGAAAATGACCAGGTATTATTTACCCGAGAATACTCACTTGATCAGGAAACGGGAAAGGTATCTTTTCACACAAGGATTTTAGATAAAAAAAATAATCAGGAGATTAAAAATCAAAGTCTTCTCTTCCCCTTGCAATCCTCACAATTTCTCCAGTTAATGTCTGATTCGGGATTTACCAATGTTAAACTTTATGGCAATTTCGATCACTCGCCCTTTCTTCCAAACAGTCCTGCTTTGATATCCATAGCATCATAATCTGCAGATTATGATTGGATCTCCTATGAGTGGGTGTAGAATATTTCCACAACCTGCCTATATTTTCACCATAACTACATATACATTTACAGGTAGATATCCTGCTTGAGGTTTGATTATCAGCCTGTTGTGGTATTTGGCACGTAATTTATACTGTATGAAGTGCAAATCAAAATTTATGTAATGGTTATGAAAAGAGTTTTTATAGTATTACTATTAGCTGGAACATTATATTCTTGTAATCAAAAAGAATTAAAATCACTTAGGGAAGAAAATCAGATTTTACAGATGGAAGCAACGGACAAAGATGCATCTATTGCCTCTTTTCTGGAGTCTTTTAACGAAATTGAAAAAAATCTCGCTGAAATACGCGAACGTGAATTGAACATCGCATTGCAGAATAGCGAAAATAAAAACAATGCAGATGTAAAAGCTCAGATTAAGGAAGATATCAGGGTTATCAATGAGTTGATTTCTGAAAACAAAAAGACTATTGAAGATCTGAATCAGCAATTAAAGAGTTCTCAGGGAAGAAATGCAGAACTTAACAGGATGCTTGCCAGGGTAAAAGATCAACTGAATCAGCAAATCGAAGAAAAAGATCAGCAAATTGCCATGATGAAAGAAGATCTGGAAAAAATGAACTACACAGTTGCAGAACTGAGTTCTAATCTGGACACTTTGAAAACACAAAATTCTGAATTAGCAATGTCGAATGAGGAGAAAGAGGGAATCATTGAAGACCGTACCAATCTCATGAATACCGCTTATGTTGCCTTAGGCACCGCTAAAGAACTTAAAAATGAAAACATTATCGTAAAAGAAGGCGGATTCCTTGGTATTGGAAGGTCAGAAAGACTGAACGGGAACATTGACCAATCTTCATTTACTAAAATAGATATCAGAGAAACTAAAATTATTCCAATTGAAGCCAGAAAAATTGAGCTTGTAACTTCCCATCCGGCCGATAGTTACAAAATCAATACAGGTGACAAGGTAGAAAGCCTTGAAATTACCCAACCTGAAAAATTCTGGAATCAATCAAAATATTTAGTTGTAAGAGTAAACTAAAAAGTTTAAGACTTCCATTATCGGTTATCATAAAAAAGTCCGACGGATATCTGTCGGTCTTTTTTTTTGTGCTTTTAGTCAAAACATATTTCCAAATTAATACAACTTGTTTGTTTTCTGTCCGTTAATAGATTTATGATTGTCAAACTCAGAACATATTTACATTTCAAAACCTGACTCCGAAGCATCTTTATATAAGATCAAGGGAGGCCAGCATGTTCTGGTCTTTTTTTTTACCCTCATTTGAACAAAATATCAATAATTAAAATATTACCATCATGAAAAATTTAATTGTAAGCTCGTTAGATTCTGAAAGGTTGCGTGAACGGATACTTGATGCAAGAGCCAAAACAGGCCTTACTAAGGAGTTGCAGGCATTGTTAAATGATTTAAACAGTGCCAAGGTGATGGAACCACACAAGATTCCATCTGATGTATTGACCATGAATTCAGAAGTAAAGTTAAGCTATCTGAATAATGGGAAAAGTATGCAGATTAAAATCGTGTACCCTGAAGAAGCAGATGTTAAAAAACAGAAAGTATCCATTTTTGCACCTTTAGCGGTTGCACTTTTGGGTAGTAAAAAAGGAGATATTGTCTCCTGGTCAGTAAACAATGTGGCTGTCAGAGTAAAAATTGATGATATCGTTTATCAACCGGAAGCGGTTGGCGATTATAACGCTTGATTTAAAAAGGTGGTTTGAAAAATTTCAGACCACCTTTTTAATGCTTATAAAATTTCAATTCACTTTATAAATAAGCTACATTTTCCATAACAAAATTAATCGTCGCAATATTTGCATTAAATAGATCCTATATTCGTTGCATTAAACCTTTTGCCCTCTGATCATTTCCCGTTTTCCCCCTGTTGGTCCAGGGATTTTTTGCACCTCAAATCCAACTTCCCGCAGATTTCTTTGAAACTGACCTTTAGCACAGTAAGTCGTCATTATTCCTCCCTGATTCGTAAGATCATATACCTTTTTTATCATAGCAGGTGTCCATAAGTCTGGTTGTTTCTCCGGGGCAAATGCATCAAAAAAGATCACGTCAAAAGTACGGTCAGGGTCGTAATCTTGAAATTTTTGTTTTACTTTTTGAAGGGTAAAATGATTTAACACATGAGTTTCTGACCAAGACAGGTTATGCAGGTGAACCCATTGGGTACGTTGATTTGCATCATCATTAAAATAATTCAGGGAATGAAGAATATCAAGGTGTGGAGGACTAGGTTCAAGGGTAGTGTAAGTGATTTCTACGCTATGATTAACGGCATATTGCATTGATAGTGCAGCATTTAGGCCTGTACCAAACCCGATTTCCAGAACAGACACTTGTTTTGTGGCATGTATCTCCAACCAGTAAGCCAATCCCTTATTGATAAATATATGCTCAGATTCCGTAATAGCACCATGCCTGGAATGGTAGGTTTCATCAATATCTTCACGATATAGTGTATGCGAACCATCCCGGGTTAGAATGACGGAGAAAGGGATCATGCTAATGTTCCAGTACCTGAACCTGCAAGGTTCACGGTTTTGTAAATGAGTGCCACGGCATGTGCTTCCACACCTTCTTCTTTACCCACAAACCCCAATTTTTCTTTGGTGGTGGCTTTAATGGAAACTGCATCAATATCCACAGACATAGTAGCTGCAAGGATTTGCTGCATAGTAGGTATATGCGGATTGATTTTAGGTTTTTCCAGGCAGAGGGTAGCATCAATATTGCCGATTTGGTAATTGTGTTTGTGCAGCAATTCCACCACCTCCAACAATAATTTTTTACTGTCAATCCCTTTGTATTGAGGGTCGGTATTGGGAAAATGAAAACCGATATCCCTTAAATTGGCAGCCCCTAACAGCGCATCACATATGGCATGGATCAACACGTCAGCATCCGAATGTCCTGTAGCACCTTTGGTATGTTCCAATTTTATACCACCCAGCCAGAACTCTTTACCTTCTTCTAACTGGTGTACATCATATCCAAATCCTACCCTGATGTTCATATTATTATTTTACGCTATATTCAACTAATTATATTTAGAAAAAACTTTAAGCTAAGCCTGAAGAATCAATGACCTGCCGGGGTATACTCCAATTCTTCTTTTTCTTCTTCTTTTGGATTCTTCAGCGGCTTATTCTTGCCATAGCCACTTTCCTTTACTCTGCGGTCAATTGCAATGACAAAACCAATTATTACTACGATGGTACCTATCCAAAGGAAGTTAATATGTGGTTTTTCCATAGCTTTCAGGATCACATATTCCTTTTGAGTGGATTCTACCCCAATAGTAAATTCATTATTGTCAGGATCGATGTTTGTAAAAGAAAATCTGGCCCCTATTTCCGGTACATAAAAAGGAATGCTCCCCGGACTATTATCTTTTATGAAAAATACTGGTTCCGCATGATATTCCCTGCTTTTACCCAATATTTTGATAGAAGCACCAACCGCTACATCGCCTTCATTTAAAGGAATTCTGGTCGTATTGGTTTTTAAAGCCACTTTAGTCAGTTCCGCGATATAATCATTTACCACAAATTTTTCACCCACATTTATCCGATGGTGTTCAGGTTCGCTCCATTCTTTTTCTACATCAGGATCAGGAATAGATGACACATGCGTGTAAAGATCCCTGCCTAAATACTTTTTAATATCCGGAGAGGCAATCAATCCCATATTTGGATTGACCTGTGCCCTGGGAAACAGGGTAAAAGTTTTTCCGTTTTCCTGCTGGAAAGTGATTTCATAATAAATATTTTCTCCATATACTTCGAGGGTATCCGCTGGCAAGAGTAGCTTACCATCGACATTCAGGGTGTCCAAAACAATTGCCCGCCGGTTATCCTGAAGAATGTAAATTTTATTTCTGTCAATATATCCAGGCAAACCGATAGGTTCACTTCGAACCCCCTTATAGGTCAGTACATAATTATTCATGGATATCGGTTCATCCAGCCAGAGCAGCACATTCTGTTGGTTCATCTCTTCAGAAAATTCTTTTGAATAGATCCGACCTGATTGGTTTTGTGAAATGATGGTACTATATCCTGAGGAGAAAACAATGCCTATCAACATTAGTGCAATTCCTATGTGGGCAACCGCTCCTCCTGATAATTTGATCAGTTGTTTCGATTGGGCAAAACGTATCAGAATATAACCATTAGCAACTAATGAATAGATGGCTACCAAAATCAGCAACATATAAGGCACATGTTTCACATCACCTACCAGTACAATGATGATGGTTAACACCAACGTAAACACAATAGGCAAACCAATTTCATCCCAAAGATTGCTTTTCGACATCCTTTTCCACCAGAAAAACTGTCCTGTTCCGGTAAACAGTGTCATTACTAAAGCAAACCACAGCTGCCTTTGCGAATAAAAGACCTCTTGATTGGCAGGCGGAGCAAGATTTAATTCTAACCCAAAAAGGGCAAAAAATGCATTATATACTGGATAAGAAGTATCAAACAACACCTGCAAAGCCATTAATAATACAACAATTACACCTAAAAAGACCCATAAATCACCTGTCCATAGCGATAATTCTTTTTTGGAGGTGGGGATTTCTTTCCAACGCACAACCAATAACAGGACAGACAATACCATGAATGAAAGCAAATAGATGAGCAGCTGGCCTTGTAAACCCATGTCGGTGAAGGAGTGGTTGGAAGAATCGCCTAATATTCCGCTGCGGGTAAGGAAGGTGGAATATAAAATCAATATAAATGTTCCTATGATCAGTATAGCGGAAGTTTTTAAACCGGATTTACTTTTTTTATAGAGGTTCATGCCATGAATAGCTCCGATCAATATTAGCCAGGGGACATAAACCGCATTTTCCACAGGGTCCCAGTTCCAATAACCACCAAAGTTTAAGGTTTCATAAGCCCAATAGGCCCCCATCATAATTCCCAGCCCCAAAACTGCTGCTGCAAACATACTCCAGGGCAATGCGGGTTTGATCCATTGTGTATATTTCTTTTGCCACAAGCCAGCAATCAGATATGCAAAAGGAATGAGGGTAGCTGCAAAACCTAAAAATAAAAAAGGGGGGTGTATCACCATCCAGATATTTTGTAAAAGGGGGTTTAACCCAGTGCCATTGGCGGGTATGAAGTCTGGATTAGAGGTAAATACCGGGTCGTTCATTACATCTCGGAGGAGGAGGAAAGGGGAACTTCCGATTTTCATACCAAATACCACCACCCCTAAGATCATACTGATCAAAAATGCCTGCACAAGTGCAAATATCGCCATTACCGGAGCTTCCCATTTTTTGTTTGTTACGATCAGAATAAAGCCCAACAACACATGCCAGAATATCCATAATAGGAAACTGCCTTCCTGGCCTTCCCAAAAACTGGATATCATATAATGCACAGGGAGATCGGTAGACGAATGACTCCAGGCATAATGATATTCAAAATAATGGTTATAAATGATGTAAAACAACGAACCAACTATTCCCAGAGCTGTAATGCCATGTAAATAAAATGCAATGCGGGCATTTATTTTCCACTGCTTTTTTTTGATCTCATCCTTTTGACGAACGGATAGATAATAGAAAAAAGCGGAAAAAAGTGAAAGGACAAAAGAAGCACTTAATAAAAAATTACCCAGGTTACCTATAAATGTATTTACCATTCTTTTGTGTTAAATATTGTTGATCTCGGTTTCCTGATACTTTGACGGGCATTTCATAAGTATTTTGTTGGCTACAAAAACTTCATTTTGATATGAACCCACAATCACCACTTTTTCTGAACGGATAAAATCTGTTGGAATGGGCTCATTATAATAAACCATTTGCTCCCTGTTATTATCATCTGCCAGCATAAATGTGAAGGATAACTTATCAGGACTTTCTTCAATACCTACTACTTTCCCCTCTGCATCCTTTGTTAAGGTGCCTATCACATGGATCTTTTTCGAATTGCCCCTTTCGGCCATTACCTTGGCCTGATCAAAGGAAACATATGAACTGGCTCCTCCTATACTTGAAACAATGATGACAACCCCTAAAGCCACCACAATGAGTCCTAAAATATGTGCTTTTTTCATTGTATTTGATTATTGGATTTTGTTTTTTTAAGTTTATTTGGCAAATGTATTTTTATATGGATAATCGAACCAAATTGTCTATAACAGCAATTTGATACAATCTGTTCCGGTATTTTGATATTAACGTTTCAGGTGTTCGAATTCATTCTCCAGCTTACTGATCTTTTGATCAAGCCTGATCACATAAAAGAAAAAACCAGCCATAGTAACTCCAATTATGGCCAGAACAACATAAATTTTTCCTTCCTGCCGAAATTTGTCAGCCATTTCTACATGTTCACCAACCGGGTTTATTTGGGTAAAGCCAAGCTCCGGGGAGCAAAAGGCAATAATCAGGAAAAATAAAAATATAAAAATCGATTTTTTCATGTTTCAGTTAATAAAGTTAAGAATTACTTACTGTATTCCAATTCATCCAACTTGTCTTTTAATATCCGATGTCTGATCCTTAAAGTCGTCAGCCAAACCCCAATCAAAGTCCATCCGATTACAGCCGGATAAAATACCACTCGCATCCTATTGTCAAGATCATAGGCATTAAACCCAGGATTACCTCCGCTGCCAGGGTGAAGTGAATCTGTTAATCGGGGTAAAATAAATAATAATGGAATCAATGTTGCGAAAGCGAATATATTATAAACGGCACTTACTTTTGCCCTTCGTTGTTCGTCAGGGATAGAATTTCTCAGCACCTTATAAGCCAGATAAATCAGCAATCCTACTGCTGCGGCATTTTGTTTGGGGTCGGAACTCCATGGCGAACCCCATGTGAATGCCGCCCATATCATTCCGGTAAAAATCCCTAAAAATCCCAATAACAATCCAGAATTGGCGTATTCCAATGAGTAAGTGTCATCTTTAATACGCCCCGATGATAAATATCTGATACCATAAATCATGGAAACGGTTAGCAAAATGATCATCCCAAACCACATGGGCACATGAAAATATAAAGCCCGAATGGTTTCATTAAGTATCGGAAGACGTGGTACTTCTGCCAGCAATCCGGCCACTATTACATAAATCATAATGCCCATTGTGGCTATTTTCCATCCTATAGATTTAATTTTCATTATCTTCTTGCTTTCAAGACTATCTTTTAAATTTTTTTAACTCCGCCATATGTATGGGAATAATATGTATGCTGTGGCAATCGCCATAACATTTAAGGATACCAACACGATAATGTCCTTATCCATTTCTTGCCCGGCAATAGCCTGTGAGGATATTCTGATCAAAATCAGCAACATGGGTACAATCACCGGAAAACCAAGAATAGTCATTAAAGCACCACTGTTCGAAGCTTTGGATGCAATTCCTGAAATCATAGTAAAAATAATCCCAAAACCTACAGAGCCCAGAATCAAGCTACCGTAAAACAAACCCTGATTACCTATGTTATTTTCAAATACTACACTATAAAATAGAAATCCCAACATTCCCAAACCCACCATCAATAAGGAATTGTATATAATTTTAGACAATATAACGGACTCCGGACGGGCTATGGTGTAATAATAGAGCATTCTTTCTTCTTTTTCCAGAATAAAACTCTTAGCTACGGCATTTACTGCTGTAAAAAGAATAATTATCCAGAATAAGGAGATCCAGGTTTCCTGGTTGATCATACCGTGAGTTACACTAAAGCCCAAATAGACGATGAATATGGCACTTGCCAGATATAAAATGATGCCATTGAGGGCATATTTTTGTCGCCACTCTATCACCAGTTCTTTTTTTATCAACGTTAAGATTTCTGTAAGCATTTTGAACTATGGCCTAAGAAATTAGTTTTATAAAAATTAAAAAGTCTCTTAATATTATCTGGTGCAAAAATAGCCCATTCATTAATAATAAACTGATTACGCTAGGATTTTAAATCATATTGATCATAAATGAATATGGTTGGGTCGGTTATGTGGGTCATAAAGAAAGGCTAACCTTAAAACATAAAACGAAGTGTATGGTTAAAAACAGGTACCTTAAATTAATAGAATATGATTATTTTAATCATTTTTTTAATTAATTTAGCAACTTGATTTAAAAATTACGCTGTTAGATTAAAATATGTGGTTTGACAGCACTCAAATGGTGTACTTTACTTATTTGAAAATAAATAAATGCAGTAATTTTAAACTTACAAAAATTGTTAAACTAATTTTTTCATGAAAAAAGCATTAATTACAGGGATTACAGGACAAGATGGTGCCTATCTGTCCGAGTTATTATTAGAAAAAGGATATGAGGTACATGGTATCAAACGACGTGCTTCTTTATTTAATACCGACCGCATCGATCATCTTTATCAGGACCCCCACGAAAAGAACATTAGGTTCAAATTACACTATGGCGACCTTACCGATTCGTCAAACGTCATCCGGATTATTCAGGAAGTCCAACCTGATGAGATCTATAATCTTGGAGCTATGTCTCATGTAAAGGTGAGTTTTGATTCTCCTGAATATACAGCCAATGTGGATGGATTAGGCACCTTAAGAATACTTGAGGCGGTCAGATTATTGGGTTTGACCGAAAAAACCAAAATATATCAGGCTTCCACATCAGAATTGTATGGATTGGTACAGGAAGTTCCACAATCAGAGAAAACACCTTTTTATCCACGTTCGCCATATGCCGTTGCTAAAATTTACGGTTATTGGATTACCGTGAATTATAGGGAAGCATATAAAATGTTTGCAGTAAATGGTATCTTATTCAATCACGAATCACCAATACGAGGGGAGACTTTTGTTACAAGAAAAATCACCAGAGCAGTTTCAAGGATTGCCCTTGGTATGCAGGATTCTGTATATCTGGGTAACCTGGACGCTAAACGTGACTGGGGCCACGCTAAAGATTATGTGGAAGCGATGTGGTTGATTTTGCAACAAGATGTAGCTGAAGATTACGTAATCGCTACAGGAATTACCACTACTGTGAGGGATTTTGTCAGGATGGCCTTTAGAGAAGTGGGAGTGGAGTTAGAGTTTGAAGGTCAGGGTGTAAATGAAGTTGCAAAAGTGAAATCTTGCAGCCATCCTGATTATCAATTACCAGAAGGAAAAACAGTGTTGTGTGTAGACCCGGCATACTACCGGCCTACTGAAGTTGATTTGTTGATTGGCGATCCGACTAAGGCAAAAGAAAAATTAGGCTGGAAGTTGAAATTTGATTTGCCGGCCTTGGTGAAGGATATGATGCAATCAGACCTGGATCTGTTTAAAAGAGACAAATTACTGATGAACAGGGGTCATAAAGTAATGAATTATTACGAATAATTGGATTTAAATGATCACTTAAAATTTGATGGGATAATAATATTACATCAGGTTTGTTAGTGTTCATTTGTCTTTTATTTTTGTCAAAATAACTAACCTGCTTTTAATCGAAAGAGCAGGTAGTTTTTTATAAACAGCGATGGATAATTTACCCATGGTAAGAATGTATCACTTAGTTGTTTGTAGGAAGAATTAAATTATAATATTAAGTTTTAATAACTCATAAATTAAACCGGTATCCAGCTTATATATTAATCTGTTTTCCCCGGTCTTATTATCATGGATAAAAACGCTAAAATATATATTGCTGGCCATCGAGGAATGGTTGGCTCAGCAATCTTTCGAAAACTACAAAAAGAAGGATACAACAATATCGTTGTCCGCACGTCAAAGGAACTGGATTTGAAAAACCAGGAAATGGTCAGGCAATTTTTTGAAACAGAAAAGCCTGATTATGTATTTGTGGCAGCTGCAAAAGTAGGTGGAATTGTAGCGAATAACACTTATAGGGCAGAGTTTCTGTACGACAATCTGATGATTCAAAACAATGTGATTCATAATAGTTATGTTACCGGTGTGAAAAAATTATTATTCCTTGGATCATCCTGTATTTACCCTAAATTTGCACCACAACCATTAAAAGAAGAATACTTGTTGACAGGGACTTTAGAGCCAACTAATGAACCATATGCAATTGCAAAAATTGCCGGTATAAAAATGTGTGATGCCTATAGAAACCAGTATGGCTGTAACTTCATTTCGGCTATGCCCACTAATCTATATGGGCCTAATGACAATTACCATCTTCAGAATTCCCATGTGTTACCGGCCCTTATCAGGAAATTTCATGAAGCAAAGGAAGCGGATCAGCCTTTTGTTGGAATATGGGGTACGGGAAGTCCTTTAAGGGAATTTATGCATGTGGATGATTTGGCAGGAGCTTGTTATTTTTTGATGGAGAACTTTGATGATTATGGTTTTGTAAACGTAGGCACAGGAGAAGACATATCCATAAAGGATTTAGCGTTATTGGTAAAAAAGATAGTAGGGTTTCCGGGAGAGCTTAAATTTGATGAGACTAAACCTGATGGAACCCCACGAAAACTTATGGACGTAGGAAAATTAAATCGGTTGGGTTTTAATGCTAAAATAAGCCTTGAGGAAGGTATTGCATCTACCTATCAGGATTTTCTCACAAATAAAGAAGAATACTTGAAGTCTTAAAAAATAAGTGCTTCGATTTTATGTTATAAAAAGAGCAAAAGTTAGTTTTAAAAGTTTCAGAATTTACCTGATGGATTAACAGATTCTAATATATTTACACTTACATGTAAACGCAACATGGAAGGAATATTATTATCATATTTACTCCTCAGGTATTTTGCATTTATAAGCATCCATAAGCCTATAAATTATCGTCCATGTGACTGACGTGGCGAAGCTGTATCCGAAAGGTTCATTTATCTGTCTATGAAAAATATAATATATATAACAGGAATTATAAAAAAAGGTTGTGTTTTAGCACTTCTTATTTTGCAAACTTTTACACTGCATGCACAACGGACACCGGCAGGTATAAATAATCAACGATCGGGTATGCCACAGCAGCCAGGCCAACAACAATTTCCCGGTCAACTACAGGATTTGACTATGACACAAGATGTGTCCCAAATCAATGTAGATGATATGACAGACGATCAGATCAGATATTATATGAGAGTAGCTCAGGAAAGAGGTGTGACACAACAGCAGGTAGAGGCAGGGCTACGGCAAAGGGGGATGCCTGATATACAAATTCAGAAGTTAAGGAGCAGAATACAGAAACTGGGCAGAGACAGGCAGGGCACCTACTTAGAATCCGAAAGAATTTCAGAGGATAGAGAATCTATGTCAGATGAAGATCAGCTCATACAAATTCTAGAAACTCCTGATTATCATCTGGAACAAGAGAAAAAATTCAGGGCTAGAATTTTTGGGACATCGTTGTTTGGGAATCCCTCATTAACTTTTGAACCGAGTATGAATATGGCTACTCCAGGTAACTACCGTATTGGCCCTGGTGATGAAATAATAATTGACGTATGGGGAGCATCGGAGGCTAATTTCTATGAAATGGTAACTCCGGAAGGATACATCAGAATTCAGAATATAGGGCCTGTATATGTCAATGGCCTTACTATTGAAGAAGCCAATCAAAGAATTATAGGTAGATTGTCAGGTATATTTTCTGGATTACGAGGAGCCAATCCCAATACATTTGCCCAGGTAAATTTGGGTAACGTAAGAAGGATAAATGTATCCCTTATAGGAGAAGTGGTTCAGCCCGGCACATACATGGTGAGTTCCCTGTCTACGGTTTTTAATGTCTTAAATGCCGCGGGTGGACCGTCTTCCAATGGGACATTTCGTGATATACAAATAGTAAGAAATAATAAAATCATAGCTTCTCTTGACTTGTACCAGTTTTTGTTGTCGGGTGAACAAGATACCAATATCCGTTTGGAAGATCAGGATGTTATTAGGGTAGGGCCTTACCAGCAGCGGGTACAGCTGTTAGGGGAAATAAAAAGAAAAGAAGACTTATATGAGTTGAAGCAGAATGAAACAGTCTCTGATTTGATCAGTTACGCTGGTGGATTTACCGATAAAGCCTATACACACCAATTAAAAGTCAAACGAAATACTTTAAAAGAACGGAAGATCATCAATGTCAGTCATGATCAGTATGATTCGTTTGCTTTACAGGCTGGTGATATGATCGATGTAGAACCCATTCTTGATCGGTTTACTAACCGGGTTCAGATTACAGGTGCTGTTTATAGGGAAGGAGAATATGAGCTAACAGAAGGATTAACTGTTAAGGAGCTGATAGACAGGGCAGAAGGTATCAGAGGGGATGCTTTTTTGGAACGAGGTACAATTTATCGTACCAAAGAAGATTATTCTACAGAAGTAATCCCTTTCAATATTAGGGAATTGATGCAGGATAACGGAGAAGATATTGATTTACAAAGGGAAGACTTGATAAGAATATCTTCAATTTATGATTTACATGAAGAGTATTATGTAGAAATAAAAGGTGAAGTGAGGAAACCTGGTGTTTTCCCATATATGGGCAGTATGAATGTGGAAGACCTAATAATGGTAAGTGGTGGATTGTTGGAATCCGCTTCCAATTCACATATTGAAGTAGTAAGGAGGTTTCGGTCAGATGAACAAAATCCAGGTAGTCAGGTAGCAGAGATTTTCACATTTAATATCAATAGAGATTTAAGGTTGCAACAACAAGATATGCAATTTACTTTACAACCATTTGATATGGTATTTGTCCGGCGTTCTCCAGGATATCAGATGCAGCAAACTGTTCAAATCACCGGAGAAGTTGCATATCCCGGTTTTTATGGTATTAGAAATAAGAATGAACGAATATCTGACCTGATCCAACGTGCTGGTGGCATGACAGATGAGGCTTATATAAAAGGTGCTACATTGATTAGAAAAACAGAGTATTTTGAGCAGAGACTTCAGGAACAACGACAAATAGAAAAATTGGTTCAATTGATCGAACGGGAGCAGTCAATAACCAATAATTCTACCCCGTTATCGGAAGGCGATTTCCACAGATCTCAGCGGCTTTCTACTATTCAACAAAATAAGCCTGATGGAAGAGATGATGAAGTATCAGAAAGCAAAAGACGAAGATTAGTAACCCTGGGAAGGAGAGATTCCGTGCTCTTAAAAGACAATATCAGGGAAGAAGAAGCTATAGGAATTGATCTGGTTGAAATTTTAAGAAATCCGGGTTCAAATCATGATTTATTATTAGAAGATGGCGACATTTTAAGTATCCCCAAGGAGTTGCAAACCGTACGATTACGTGGGGAATTATTATATCCCATCACAGTACGTTATGATCGAAAAAATAATTTCATGCATTATGTGTCACGGGCAGGAGGATTTAGTTCCAATGCCAAAAAAGGCAAATCCTATGTGGTGTATGCCAATGGTTCTGTAGATCGAACCAGAAACTTTCTATTTTTCAGGAATTACCCCAATATCGAACCCGGTGCAGAGATCATTGTTCCTGAAAAACCAGAAAGGCGTAGGATGTCTACCCAGGAAACCATAGGTATAGCTACAGGACTAGCAACTTTTAGTTATCTGTTGATTACGATACTTAATAGTACAAAATAGCCAAGGAAAATCATCATTTTAATATTTAGTATCCTTCATGAAAAATGAAAATATAACTTCTCAGAACGAATCCCAATCAAAGGTTGACGACGATGAAATAGATTTGATAGAAGTCGCTAGGGCTATTTGGAATAACCGGAAGATGATATACAAAACCGTAGGTGTTTTCTTCATTTTAGGGTTACTGATAGCTTTTTTAAGCCCTGTCGAGTATGAATCTGAGACAATATTATTACCAGAGATTGATGACCAACAAATGGGAGGGTCAGCAGGTAAATTACTGCAACAATTTGGTGGTTTGGCAGGAATTAGTTTAGATGATATGCAAACAGGCACAATTAGCCCTGATCTCTATCCTGAAATATTAAAAAGTTCGCCCTTCCTGTTACATTTAATGGAACAACCGGTGTATTTCAGTAAGGAGGATACGACGATTGCTGTTTATCATTATTTTACTGAGATCCGTCGGCCTTCATTTTTTGGTTTGTTATTAAAATACACAATAGGATTACCTGGACAAATCAAAAAGAGTTTTTCAAAAGATAAAGAAGAAAAGGTTGAAATTATACGACAGGATGGATCTATCAGAATGACACTTGAACAAAAAGAGCAAGCGGAACAGTTGGTCAGCAGAATAAAAATTAAGTTGGATGAACAGACACAAGCAGTGACTGTAATATCGGAGATGCCAGATCCTGAAGCTGCAGCAGCAGTAAATCGAATTGCCACCCAATATCTAACAAATTTCGTTACCAATTACCGTATAGGCAAAGTAAAACAGAATCTGGAGTTTATTCAGGAGAGATATGATGATTCCAAAGAACGGTTTGAAAAGGCACAAAGTACCTTGGCAAATTTTAGGGATCGGAATGTGATCATCACAACAGCACGGGCAAGAACTGAAGAGGAAAGGTTAGAGACAGAGTTTAATTTGGCTTTTAATGTATATAGTACATTGGCTCAACAACTGGAACAGTCAAAAATAAAAGTTCAGGAGGAGACGCCGGTGTTTAATGTGCTGGAACCGGTGAAAGTGCCATTGGAGAAGAGTCAGCCTAAAAGAGGAATGATTATAGTATTATCAAGTCTATTGGGATTAGTAATTGTACTATCTTGGTTACCTCTTAAAAGACTAAGTAAGTATATCAACAAAAACTAATTTGATAAAAAATCTTGTTTCATTATGTTTTAAATAAATAATTCCTATGAATAATAATAATTTTAAAATATTAGACTGTACTTTACGAGATGGTGGATATTATACTTTATGGGATTTTGAAAATGAACTTGTAAACACATATTTTGAATCGTTTAATCATCTTCCCGTACACTACTTGGAATTGGGATATAGATCCCCTGAATTGGAAGGTTACCTTGGAGAGTTTTTTTATTGTCCTTCTTATTTACTTCAACAAATTAGAAAATTATCCAACAAGAAATTGGTTGTAATCATAAATGAGAAGGATATCCGCCCGATTCATGTTGATTATTTATTGGAACCATGTAGAGGGATGATTGATATGATAAGAATTGCGGTGGATCCTAATAATTTCGATAGAGCGTTATTTTTGGCTGAAGAAATAAAAAAAAGGAATTTCGAAATTGGGTTTAATGTGATGTATATGTCTACTTGGCAGGAAAATAAGCAATTCCTTCACGAAGTTTCAAATGTCAATGGATTAGCAGATTATTTTTATATGGTAGACTCTTTTGGTGGTGTATATCCGGAAGATGTACGAATGATATATGGGATTATAAAAGAAAAGGTTAGTTCTAAAATTGGTTTTCATGGTCATAATAATCTGGAATTAGCTTTAATTAATACGTTAACTGCAATCGAATGTGGAGTTGATATTGTTGACTCTACTGTAACCGGAATGGGTAGAGGTGCGGGTAACTTAAAGACTGAGTTATTGCTTACAGTTCTCAATTCAAAGCGGAAAATGGAAGTTGAATTTAACAAATTAATGCAGGTTGTTGATTCTTTTACTAAACTAGAGGGGGAATATCAATGGGGTACCAATATGCCATATATGGTTTCAGGTGCTAATTCACTTCCCCAAAAAAATGTAATGGAATGGGTTTCAACAAGATATTACTCTTTCAATAGTATAATTAGAGCATTATCTAATCAATCAAAGGGTTTAGAGGATAATAGGAAGCTAGAAAAAGCTAATCTCCAATCAAATAGTATGGAATTAGCTTTAATAATTGGTGGGGGGCCTTCTGGTGTAAAACATTCGGATTCAGTATTTAACTTTCTAAGTATAAATGAAAATATTCCTGTAATACATGCAAGTTCAAAGAATGCATCATGTTATAACATGGTACAAAATGAGCAATATTTTTGTCTTGTAGGTAATGAAGGATATCGTCTTGAAAAATCATTTAATTCTCCCATTACCCAAAAGGTGGTTTGTCTACTTCCTCCGTTTCCTAGAAAAATGGGAACTTACATTCCAGAGACTTTTGAACAGAATGCTTATGAGTTAGAGGCAGTTAATTTTACTGATTTATATCGAGATTCCCATACTGCACTAGCTTTACAAACCGCTATTGAATTAGGAGTAAAAGAGATATTTTTTGTTGGTTATGATGGATATGGAGGAGCTAGTCTTAGTCAACGGGAACAAGAATTATTTTTGGAGAATGAATACCTATTTAACAAAGTAAAGGAATTGGGAATCAAAGCTACAAGTCTTACTCCAACAAAATATAAAAATTTGTATCAAGATTCTATTTACGCAAAATTAATGTAATGGAATTCGTTGTTGTAATACCTGCGAGGTTAGCCTCTTCAAGACTTCCTGAAAAACCGTTACTGAACATTTACGGTAAATCATTGATTCAAAGGACATATGAGCAATGTATTAAAGCAGTTAATGAAAAATTGGTTTATGTAGCTACTGACAATATAAAAATTTATGACCACTGTGAAAAATTAGGAATTAAGGTGGTAATGACCTCTGAAAAATGCTTAACTGGCACTGATAGAATAGCAGAATTTGCAGGAATAATAAAAGCAGACTATTATATAAATGTGCAAGGTGATGAACCACTGATTGATCCTAAAGATATACAGAAGATTATAAACTCACTTTCCCAACACGCAGGTGAAATACTCAATGGTTATACGCGAATAGAAGATGAAACTTCATATTATAGCAAAATGATACCAAAAGTAGTAGTTGACATCGATAAAATATTATTATACATGTCCAGAGCCCCTATTCCCGGAAATAAAGGCGGGGAGTTTATTAAAGCATGGAGACAAGTATGTGTATATGCCTTTCCATATAATAGTTTAAAGACATTTAATGAATGTAAAAAAAAGACCCCCCTTGAACAAATTGAGGATATAGAAATATTAAGATTTGTCGAACTAGGTTTTAAAGTTAGAATGATTGAATTATCTAATGACTCAATTTCCGTTGATACACCTGAAGATGTCATAAAAGTTAAAAGAAAATTGGATTTAGAATTATAACAATATATGTAATTAGATACACCATGATATATTTCATTACTATATAACAATGTCACTAAAAAATAATACATTATTTTTAGCTCTTTCAAATTCAGTTAACGTTTCTGTAACTTTTATCCTTAGTATTGCTCTTGCACGCTATTTTGAAAGTAAGGATATCTATGGAAAGTTTCAACAATTGTACATGATTATTCCTTTCTTTATAGCCCTTACTTCAGGTATTCCTTTAGCATTAAGCTATTATCATGGTAGATACCTTAAATTTACTGATAGAATATTTATTCATCGTAGATTCTTTATCTTAATGATTATAGCTACATTAATATCTGCGATTATAATAGTGCTATGTAGGAATTATTTATCTTCCCTTTTTAATAATGAGTATTTTGTTATTTATGCAATATTATTTGGTATTATATTGTTTTTTAAGGTTTTAAATACCTATTTCATTAATTATACCCTTATTTCTAACCAAATCAGAACCTATTTCATAATAACAATATTTTCTTTTTTTATATTTTCTGGATTTATATGGCTTATATTCCATTTATCATTATCAATTAAACAAATACTGATAGGGGTAATTGCACAAGAAGTCTTAAAAGGTATTATTTTTTTTTCAATTAGCTATCGAAGGCTAATTCTTCCAAAAATGAATACTACATGGTTAGTTAGAAAAGGCGAAATATTATATATATTACCTCTCACAGGAGTTGCTTTAATGAATATTGGTAATCTTTTTGTAGATAAATATATGATTGCCGGAATGCTTGATGCTAAAGCTTTTGCTGATTATCAGGTTGGTGCTTTTACTGTACCTTTTATAGGTATAATAACTGGGTCTATTGTTACAGCATTACTTCCAGTATTTTCAAAACTTAATATTGAGGGGAATAATTTAGAAATTATTCGTACATGGAGAAAAGCGACTAGTAAAGCTACTTTACTGCTCTTGCCAATATTTATTTATTCAATTGGTTTTGGAACCCATATAATAACATTTTTTTACGGAGAACAATACGAAATAGCTGGTACTATATTTAGATTATACTCACTTAGATTTCTTTTTTCGGTAGTCCTTTTTTCCTTAACAATGAGTGCAATTGGGTTACAGAATTGGATTGCTATTAATTCCTTAATAAATTTTTTATTAAATGCTACTCTAAATTTCTTCATGATAAAATCATATGGTGTTTTCGGGGCTGTATTTGCAACTATTATTAGCACTTATGTTGGTATGATATATCCAATATATTTAATAAAAAGGCAAATTGGTGCAGGGTTTTTAGACTATTTTCCTTTAAAGGATTACCTCATAATTTTAGGAATTTCATTGTTATTGGTTTTAATATTTATTTTGAGTTTTCATTATTTTAAACTGTCTGATGTCTTTCCAATAGTATTTTCTCCAGTATATTATATGATTTGCTTAGCTATTGGAGTCAAGGCAATTTATGGTTATAAGTTAAACCTTTTATCATTAATCCAAAGGATATATTGAAGAATGACTAATTTTGATAGATATAAATATTTAAAAGGTCTTATTAAATTTGAATACAAAGATATATCATTACAGCAAATAATAGCTTTTGATTTAATTGTTAGCACTTATTTTGGTTCAGGTTTAAAAATTAAACATTTAGTATTTTTTTTTCTAAGATATAAATTGCCTTCTAATATAAATTCTTTTAAAGGTACTTTGTATACAATCGGTGATTATTCTGCGAGAAAGGATTATTATGAAATTTGGGACTATGTAGGCGATATAATCAAACCTGATTTAAAAATAGACTTTCATAATATAAATAAAGTTTTATCATTCCGTCTTATTAATATATTTCGATCTCTTAACGCTTTAAGAATTATATATAAAGAAGTATCAATTAAAGAATTTATTTATTTATGGGCTAAATTGACTTTTTACATCAATATTATAGATAACATTTTTAATAAAAACCTTAATTATTCGAGTTATATTGGATTTTCTACAGTTCATCCGCTTGAAGCTATTTTTACTCTTTATTTTAAATTAAGAGGAGTTCCTACCTACAGTTTACAACATGGATTGTATTATATTTTTAAAAATCCAATCCCAATAGATTCCCTCGCATATGAAAATATATGTTCTGATTATCATTTTTGTTGGGGACAATATACCAAAGATGAATTTATAAGCTATGGAATAAATCCTGATAGATTGTTTGTCGCTGGTTATCCCCGAAAAATTGATAGAGGATTTCCTCGACAAGTTTGTAGTTTGAACAAATGTGTAGTGTTATTATCTCGTAAAATGTTTAATTCTTCTAATCTTAAGGTGCTTGAAATATTAAAAGAAGTGACATCGAAAATTAATTTCGATGTTTATTTGAAATTACATCCTACTCTAAATCATGAAGAATATGTCAATTTAGCAAATCATTTTAATTTTCATATTGTAGATCATGATGTTACTATTTCAGAATTATTTAAATCTGAAAAGTATGATTTTTCGATTTCAGTAAATACAGGTGCATATTATGAATCTTATATTTATTATACACCATGTTTTAGGTTTATCACTGATTCATTTGATTTAAGTATTGATGTTGATGATGATATATTTTGCAATGATAGTGAATTATTAATACAATTAAAAAAATTGGTATTGACGGACTCTATAACCTATTGGATGAAGGTAAATGAGTCCTTAAAATATATTATGGGTATTGGGATTAAAAGATATGTGGTTTAGTAGAAAGATTATAGGCGCGATAGCTCTTATTCATACTCAGTGTTATTTGAGGTTTTTTTTTAAGAGCCTTGGAACTATGAGTAAAATCATCTCTCCACTCAAAATTGATGGAATTGCAAATATTAGTTTAGGTGATAAAGTTATAATCGAAAAAGGTGCTTGGCTCGCTGCCCTACCGCTTACTGGGAAAAAATCTGATTTAATCATACATGATAATTGCGTTATAGGACATTATTCTCATATCTACGCTACTAATAGAGTTGTAATTGAAAAATATGTTTTAATTGCTGATAAGGTCTATATTTCTGACAATATACATCAATTTGAGGATGTAAATTTTCCTATTATTCAACAACCAATTAAACAACTATCTAATGTAAGGATTGGTGAAGGGTCTTGGATCGGAGAAAATGTTTGTATAATTGGGGCGAGTATTGGTAAACATTGTGTTATTGGTGCAAATGCTGTAGTAAATAAAGATATTCCAGATTTTAGTGTTGCCGTTGGCGTACCAGCTAGGATTATTAAAAAATATTGTTTTAAAAAGAAAATGTGGCTTAAGGTTGAAGATATCTCAAGATAAATCTAAAAAATCTGGATTATGAGTATTAATAGCATGAATAATATTTTAGTAACGGGAGGTGCTGGTTTTATAGGTTCAAATATAGTACTTAAATTAATACGAGAGGGTTACAATATAACAGTGTTAGATAATTTGTCCCCTCAAATTCATGGTGATTCTCCAGAATTAAATTCACCACTGTACAAATCTCTTAAAGGAAAAGTTTCATTTATTCATGGTTCCGTCACTCATAGAGCAGATTGGATTAAAGCTTTAAAAGATCAAGATGCTATTATTCACCTTGCATCTGAAACTGGGACAGGACAATCTATGTATGAAATTTTCAAGTATAGTGATATCAATGTTAATGGGACTGCTCTCATGCTTGATATACTTACAAATACTGATCATAAAATTAAAAAGGTAGTTATTGCATCTTCCAGATCAATTTATGGTGAAGGAAAGTATGAAAGTATGAAATATGGTATAGTATACCCAGGTCATAGATTACTAAGTGATATGGAAAATGGTTATTTTGAAGTAAGATATTTAGACGATGAAAATTTAAAATTATTGCCAACTGATGAATCTTCGAAAATTCATCCATCTTCTGTATATGGCATCACGAAACAAGTTCAAGAACAATTAATAATGACTGTTTGTCCTACAATTGGTATTGCCCCAGTCGGATTTCGTTATCAAAATGTATATGGCCCAGGTCAATCTTTAAAGAATCCATATACTGGAATACTTTCCATATTTTCAACTCAAATATTAAATAATAATTCACTTAATATATTTGAGGATGGAAAAGAAAGTCGAGATTTTGTATATATTGATGATGTAGTTAAAGCAACTATTCTAGGTTTGGAAAGAGATGAAGCTAATGGGGAAGTTTTTAATGTTGGAAGTGGTGTAGCTACTAGTGTATTAAAGGTTGCAGAAACTTTAAGAAAATTTTATAATAGAGATATTGATATTAATGTTTCAGGTAATTATCGTATAGGAGATATTCGGCACAATTATGCAAATCTATCTAAAATATTTAAGCATTTAGGGTTTCAACCTCGTACACAATTTGATGAAGGAATTGAACAGTTTACAAGCTGGGTTCTTTCTCAGGAAATTTCTCAAGATTATTATCAGAATTCAATTAATGAAATGAAGAAGAAAGGTTTATTTAAATAAAATTGACATATGATAGGCTTAGTTACAGTCTTATATAAATCAGATGAAATGCTTGAAGATTTTTTTCATAGTATTTCAATTCAAACATTTATTGGTTATCACGTATTTTTAATAGATAATTCAGTTAATGATTCAACTGATATTTTAATTGAAACACTTGCTTTGAAATATTCGCTTAATAACTTTACACATATAAAAAACCATGAAAATGTTGGAGTAGCTAAAGGTAATAATCAAGGAATCATTGCCTCTATTAATTCAGGATATAGTCATACACTACTTCTCAATAATGATATTAAATTTGTGCAATCAGATATTTTAGAAAAGTTGTATTCTATATCTATAACCCGTAATGAAGTATTGGTTATACCTAAAATATTATATTTCAATTCGGATAGAATTTGGATGGCAGGGGGAAAATTTAGAATATTAAGGGGATACACGATACATGTTGGAGAAGGAAAAAGAGATAGTAATTGTTTTAATCGATCAAGATATTTTGATTACGCACCAACTTGTTTTATGCTTATCAATAATAATATATTTAATAAATTAGGATTAATGGATGAAAATTATTTTGTATATTATGATGATACAGATTTTTTATATAGAGCTTATAAAGCAAAAATTCGGATTTATTATGCTCCGGAGTTGACTATTTATCATAAAGTAAGTAGTAGTACGGGCGGTAGCAAATCGAAGTTTACGTTATATTACGCGAATCGTAACAGATTGTATTTTATTAGGAAAAATTACGGTTTTTTACAAAAGTCTATTTCTATTATGTATTATTTTCTTACTCTTTTATTAAAAATGATAATTTATTCAAAGGAACAAAGAATAGTATTACTTCAAGCCACTTTTGATGCATTTAAGATATCTTATAAAGATTAAAATGCAAAATTTATTAATGGATTGGAAATAATTAAACTTAAAGATAAAATGCTTCTATTGTGTATATAGTCTTTATTACTATATTATTTTCTTTTATTATTCATCTTATTTGTTATTTTTATGTTTCAAGGAAGGATGGTTATCTAAACATTCTTTCTTTTTATTTATTAACTAGTCTTCCTATTAATTTTATTTTGGAACCATTATGGATATATTATAATGGACTTTTTGGTTCTGTTTATTCATATATGTATATTTATGTTTGTTATGCTTTTATAATATTTACTATTACTTTAGGATATAGAATAACAATTAAGTCATTTTCGATGAAATTGCCTTTTTCATCTTTTAAGCTATTTAATTCTAAGTTTTACGCTTATTTCTTGTTTTCTATTGCATTTTTAATTTATTTACCCGTTTTAATTGAATTCCAGGATTTTATATTTTCTCCACGAGAAATATACATCCGTACGAGAACTGGCTATGGTTTCAATTTTTTTATTTCTTCATTTCTTGCAAGTCTTTCATTAATTTGCTTTTTATTTTCAAAAAGATGGAATAAGTTTGAATTACTCTTATTTTTATTAATTCTAGTAACATTTGCATATCTTCATGGTAGTAAGAGCCAAATTTTAAATTTATTTCTAATTGTACTTATGTTTATTGTATATGTGAGAAGATGGAGAGTATCCATTGCAAAATTTTCAATTATAGGATTAATAATTTCAGGTTTTATTGTAACTCTATTCTATCTTACCGTTAATTTTAAGTATGATAATCTACTTCGAATAATCGTTGGTTATTCAGATTATAATCGGAATGCTATGTTAGTCATTGACAGTAACTCTGATTTTTATTTTGGACAAATTATTTTTGAATCAAATTTTTATTCAAGAATTCCTAGAACTCTTATGCCAGAAAAGCCTAAAGATTTTGGTGAGTTTAAGCTAGCTAAGATGTATTTTCCCTCTTGGTTTTATGCTGATACAGGATCACCATCTTTCGGTATAGGAGTTGAATATGCTGATTTTGGATATCTATCAATTGTGTACCTTTCAGCCTGGGGGTTATTGATTGGGAGTTTACTTAATTTTTTTGTAAAGAGATTAAAGAAAGATAGAACACCAGGAGATTTTATTATGCTTTTTTTCTTAGCTGGTGGAGGATTGCTTCCTCTGGGGGCAGGTTATTTGATTTTTGAACATATGCTTCTAGCCTTTATTATAAATTTAATTTTCTGCTTGAGAATAAGGTTAATAGATAAAATTTAACTTATGTATAGTTCAATTAATTATTTTATATTATTTTATAATTAGAGTGAAAGTTTTAGTTGATAATCGTTGGGACGGTAAGACTGGAATTGGCAGATTATACCGTGAAATTGTAAAGAGACGTCCTGAAGATGTTATCATTTTGCCCGTAAAAAGTAAAATATCATTGGGTAACTTATTTTCTCCAATATTCCTTGGAAAGGAAATAAATTTCAGTCATTCAGATATGTTTTGGAGCCCATCATTTATGCCACCTGCATATTCTAAAAAACCCTATGTCATCACGATTCATGATGTATTGCATATGTTTTATTATTCCACATGGCACAAGCTGTATTATAAAGAAGTGCTTTCACGACTTGCAAAAAAGGCTAAAGTAGTGATTACAGTTTCAGAATATAGTAAAACTCAATTGGTTGAGCATTTAAATCTTCATCCCAAATTAGTAAAAGTAATTTACAATGGCATTGATGAAAGATTTATCTTAAATAATGATCGTTTTATTTTAGAAAATCCTTATTTTTTATATGTTGGCAACAGAAGAAAAAATAAAAATATCACATTAATGCTAAAGGCATTTGCATCAGCAAATATTCCTAATGATTTTAAGTTTGTCATGTCGGGAAATATTGATAAGCCATTATATCAGTTAATACACGATCTAAAGATCGAAAGTCGTATCATATTTTTAGGTGAAATTAGTGAAAATGATTTACCAAAGGTATATAGGGGTGCTTTTGCAACTATATATGCCTCATTAGCTGAAGGTTTTGGTTTACCTATTTTAGAATCAATGGCCTCTGGTACTCCTGTTATTACTTCAAATGTTACTTCACTACCCGAAATAGCTGGAGGAGCAGCTCAGTTAGTAGATCCTTTAGCAGTTGATTCAATTAAATATGGAATGGAGTCAATTTTCAATGATACCTCCCTTTATTTAACACTTGTAGAAAAAGGATTATCTAGAGCAAAAGATTTTTCTTGGGATGAAACTGCAAAAAAAACTTGGCAATCTATTTTAGCATAAAATTGAAATATCCAGATTTCCATGATAACATTCTCTATAGTAATATATAAAAATTATAATGATGTTAAACGGTTGTTATCGTCATTATATTTAATAAATTATGAGAAGAAGATTATCTTAATTGATAATTCTCCTTATAATATATTTAAAAGTTATGTTCAGAATGAAAAAGATATAATTTATATTTGGAATGCAGATAATATTGGATTCGGTGCTGGCCATAATTGTGCATTAAAACTGTTTGGTGAATTGAATTCAAAATATCATGTAATTTTAAATCCAGATATTTATTTTGATTATGATATATTTCCAGATCTGCTTAAATATTTTACTCCTGATGTTGGAATTATGACACCAAAAATATTATATTCTAATCACGAATTACAATTTAATTGTAGATTGATTCCTTCTGCAAAAACCCTTATACTAAGAAGAATACCATTCTTTAAAAAGTTTATAGAAAGTTATAAAAGAAAAGAAGAATTAAGATTTACTAATTATGATAATATAATGGAAGTTCCATTTATTATTGGGTGTTTTATGATTTTTGACACTTCTCTTTTTAAAAAAATAGGAGGATTTGATGAAAGATTTTTTATGTATCTAGAAGATGTAGATATTTGTAGAAGAGTATTAGTGGCAAACAAAAAGATATTATTTGTTCCTTTTTCTACTGTTTATCATGGCTACGCAAAGGGGTCACAAAAAGATTTAAAATTACTTTTTATTCATATTGTTTCAAAAATTAAGTATTTCAATAAATGGGGTTGGTTTTTCGATAGAGAAAGAAAAAGAATTAATTCAAATTGTTTAAAAAGATTAAATTTCTGATATATAAGTTATAGATTCTTGCAATTATTAAAGTAATTGAAGTATGAATGATTCAAACAAATCATGGA
>JAEWLI010000228.1 GCA_023393375.1 Bacteroidota bacterium | reverse complement strand
CTCCATTACCTACACCCGGGGATTATCGCTTAATTGATCAGATAAACGAACTGGATCATCAACATATTTTGTCATTTTCCGATAGTACCAGACTTACATTGGAAACCAAGGTTTATCTTGCTTCCCATGATCTGGTGTTTGAGCGGATGAATTTACTCATGAATAATACGGTACGCGCTTACGTCACCTTAGATGATTATTATGCTTATGATGATGGTTTTGCCGAAATATCGATGGGGATTGGCAAAAGGGGAGGCAAATTAGCCTATATGTATGTACTGGAAGGACAAGATACGCTGACGGATATTGATATTTATTTCCCGAATTTTAGTCATATTCCTTCCTCTACCACCATTATCATGCATGTTTGGGATGATCTTAACAGCACCAATCCCTTGTATAGAGAAACTTTTTCGGTTCAAAGGGCTTCCAGGTTGAATGAGCTAAGCAGATATAGATTAAGTACACCTGTGATCGTCAGAGATACGTTTTACATTGGTTATGAACAGAATATTGACGAATATTTGACGATTGGTTATGATAGAAACCATGATTCCAGTGACAAGATTTATTATTATGTAAACTTACAGGATGGATGGAAAAAATATAGTGATTCTGCTCCCAGTACTTTCCATCAGGGCAGCCTCATGATGAGACCTGTTTTTCGAGCTACTAATGTCACAAATGTAAAAACTCCGGGTCAGAAACTTAAAATTAACTTGTTTCCCAATCCAAGCAATGGCATTATCTATATTTCAGGAGATATTAATCTAATGCAAATAAAAGTTTCAGATGCTTACGGTAGGTTGCTGATGGAAACTTCATCTGACATGGTCGATTTAAGTAACTATCCTGCGGGTGTTTATCTCTTTCAAATAGCCACAAATAAAGGTACTGTTACACGTAAAGTAATCCTTACAAAATAGGTGGATTGAATATTAGTTAAAAAGCATATACCACCATTTCATTATTTAATGCTGATCTATTTATCAATCGCAATAAAAAGCACAAAAAAGCCGGACTATTTCTAATCCGGCTTAATAATTTTATTTCGAAATAATTATTTTACTGTATCCATATATTGGATCAGTTCGATTACTTTGGTTGAGTAACCCATTTCATTGTCATACCATGAAACAACCTTCACGAAATTTGGGCTTAGGCTGATACCTGCATCTGCATCGAAGATAGAAGTTCTTGTATCTCCAAGGAAGTCTGTAGAAACTACTGCATCTTCAGTGTAACCAAGAATGCCTTTTAATTCACCTTCAGAAGCTTCTTTCATAGCCTGGCATACTTCTTTGTAAGAAGCACCTTTTTCCAGACGGCAGGTAAGGTCAACTACAGATACGTTAGGAGTTGGAACCCTGAAAGCCATACCAGTAAGTTTGCCATTCAAAGCAGGAATTACTTTTCCAACAGCTTTGGCAGCACCAGTAGATGAAGGAATGATATTTTGGCTGGCACCACGACCACCTCTCCAGTCTTTTGCTGAAGGGCCATCTACTGTTTTTTGAGTAGCAGTAGTTGCGTGTACAGTAGTCATAAGGCCTTCTACAATACCAAATTTGTCATTCAAAACTTTAGCAATAGGGGCAAGGCAGTTAGTAGTACAAGATGCGTTAGAAACAAATTGCATATCTGCTTTGTAACTTTTGTGGTTTACACCCATTACAAACATAGGGGTGTCGTCTTTAGATGGAGCAGACATCACTACTCTTTTTGCACCAGCAGCAATATGTGCCTGGCATTTTTCTTTATCTAAAAATAATCCGGTTGATTCTACTACGTATTCAGCACCTACTTCATTCCATTTCAGATCGGCAGGGTTTCTTTCTGCTGTAACTCTGATGGCATTTCCATTTACAACCAATTTTCCGTCTTTTACTTCAACAGAACCATTGAATCTACCGTGTGTGGAGTCGTATTTAAGCATATACGCCATGTAATCCACATCGATAAGGTCGTTTATTCCAACTATCTGGATGTCAGATTTCTCCATGGCAGCACGGAAAACCAATCTTCCAATTCTGCCAAAGCCATTGATACCAACTTTTATTGCCATAACTATTCTATTTTTTGATGTTATAAAAATTTTTGCAAAAATACGAAGCCCTGAGTCTAAAACAAATAAAATACATAATTCCGTTCGTTAAAATTGGCTGAATTTAAGAATTGTTCAGAAGTTATAAGCGTGGGAAGTACGATGAAGGATAAAAAAAACTAAAAATATTTTGTTCATGTTTTGGAAATTAAATGAACCCCTCTATATTTGCAGCACAATTTCGCAGGACAGGTCGCTCTGACACGGAATTAAGAAAAAAAATGGCCCGTTCGTCTAGGGGTTAGGACGCCAGGTTTTCATCCTGGTAACAGGGGTTCGATTCCCCTACGGGCTACTGAAACCCTCTTGGAAGTAATTCTGGGAGGGTTTTTTTTATGTTTGCATTTAGTGACGCTCATCGAACGAACTAAACTTATACACGCACATTTGCCGAGGTTAAAATTAGAATTGGGTGTTGCAAGCAAATTTTGCGATTCAAAATATAAAAAAATCTTAATCTGTCTAAATAGGCTTTTGTATATGGCTTGTCCAGTTTAATATTCGGTCGCTATCATCTACAAACATTTTACTATAACATTTGATCCCCTTGTGTTCAGCTGTAGATTAGAATTTGATGGAATCCGGGAAACAATATAATTAAGGATTTTATTCGCCCTTTATTCTTATGCCCAAGCCAGCTGAGTTTCTTCAGGAAATCGCCATTACATTTAAAAGTTCACCTTTAATCGGGAAATTTATTATTCCGGCAAGATAAATGTTTTGGAAACAGGTCTTTTCAATCTGAAGCTAAATTCTGAACCCTGTCCTACACCACTTACTACACTCACTTTGGAGTTATGTGCTTCCAAAATATGTTTTACGATTGCCAAGCCAAGACCCGCACCGCCCTTGTCCTTAGAGCGGCTTTTTTCCACTCTGTAAAATCGTTCAAAAATCCTTTTTATATCCTGTACCGGTATGCCTATCCCATTATCCTTTACAAGAATAATAATATGATCTTTTTCCGACCTGAACGAAACTTCCACCCACCCATCATCTTTTGAATATTTGATCGCATTGGAGATCAGGTTGATCATCACCTGAAGGATTCGCCGTTCATCACCATACACCATTAGTCTCGCTGGTGGCTGTTCATTCAGAATCAGCTTTATGCCTTTCTTTTCAGCTTTTTCTTCCAGTTGTTCAATTGCCTCCCTTGCTACCCCCTTTATGTTAAAAGCCTGGAAATTCATTTTGATTTCCCCGGATTCCATTTGTGAAATGGTCAAAAGATCCTCTAGTAATACTTCAAGGGCTTCAAGGCTTTTTGCTGCTTTTTTAAGAAATTTGGTTCTTACGTTTTTGTCTTTTACTGCACCATCCAATAGGGTTAATACGAATCCCTGGGCCGCAAATACAGGCGTTTTTAGTTCATGCGAAACGTCGGCTAAAAATTCCCTTCTGAAAGTGGCCAATTTTTTCAGGTCTTCTATTTCCCTTTGTTTTACATAAGCAAAAGCGTAAATTTCATCATTGATCTTCTGGAATGGATTTGATCCTGGCTTTGCTGGAAGGCTTTCCAACAATGACTGGTCTTCGTTTTTAAGTTTTTCTAGTGCCTTATTGATTTTGTTGATTTCCCTAAATATAAAAAACTGCAATGCAATATGGGAAAGGATGTATACCGATCCAAATGAAATGAAAAAAGTGGCTATGATGGCTGCTCCGGGCACACCATTAAACAAACTTAAAAAAGCGGTTGATACTATAGCGACAGAAATCGCCAGTAATAAGGAAGCACCTTTTGAGAAGGTTTGCATATTTATGAATGGTCAAATTTATATCCCACTCCTTTGATGGTTGTGATAAAACCTTCACCAATTTTTTCCCTGACTTTCCGGATATGTACATCCACTGTTCTGGCCAGCACGTAAACATCAGTACCCCAAATATTTAATAAAAGATCATCGCGACTGAAAACTCTGTTTGGATTTTGTGCAAGAAAATACAATAATTCAAACTCCTTTTTAGGTAATGAAATATCCTTTCCGTCTATGGTAACGGTGTAACTTGATCTGTCAATTTCCAAACCATTAATGGAAATGATAGCATCTTCACTTTGTTTTTTGGTATCCCGGCGAAATAATGCACTTATCCTGCTCATAAGGGCACGAGGTTTAATGGGTTTTGTAATGTAATCATCGGCACCAATGTCGAAAGCAGCCACTTCGGAATACTCTTCAGAACGAGCGGTAAGAAAGATAATATAGGTGTTATTAAATTCAGGCAGTTCCCTCATTTGCCTGCACGTTTCTATGCCATCCTGGTTTGGCATCATGATATCCAATAGTACAATGTCTGGCAAAAAGGTTTTGGCTATTTCAACAGCTTTTTTGCCGTCAGAAGCAGTTTTTACAGAATAGCCTTCTTTGACAAGGTTATATTGGAGTAACTCCAAAATGTCCTCCTCATCATCAACCACAAGTGCTTTATAAGTTTGTTTGCTCATTGTAGAAATTATTATTCTTTAACTAATACAAATCTAATATTATCTTAAACCTAATATTTCTTTTTATACATAAAAATCTAATGTGTATAATAAAACTTAAAGATGGTTTAACATTACCATAATATTGGGTCAGTTTTTTTCAATAACCAGTGATCCTTTATGGTTCTTAAAATGATTAATAAATGCCCTCAAGTCACTTTCAAAATCTTGTTGGTAGATCATTTCCAGATCTTCAAGGTTAGCCCGGTACCTTAAAAATGATAGAAAAAAAGTATTGTCAGGGGTGAAATCATCAAAATAACCCGCATATCGTTTTGGTTGATTGAATTGAAGGGTGTCAAAGTGTTGAACAACCTTTCGAATAGCTGAATCTTTTATCAGGAGTTTATCTTCATGCTGCAAGGTGGTATCCATTTTTTCATAGGTCCTGTCAATATAGTCAGCAGCCCGCAAAATATAATCAGTAAACTTTTTTCTGTCTTCCCGTGCAGATATATACGAACTTAATTCACTTGAATTTTCCCCATATTTCCTGATCAGAAACAGCTCCGCCCCTCTGTTTCCCACAAAAGTGGCAAGGTTTTCATTAAATTGAACATCACTTTTTATAAATATCGTGGTGTGAGTAAGCTCATGGATGATCAAATCGGCTAGATTTCCCACATTCCTATTCAACATGGAGGACAAAAGCGGATCTCTTAACCACCCTAAAGTAGACCATGCATTTACTTCCCCAATATTTACATCCAGATCATGTTTTTTGAGCTGTTCTGCTTCTTTAAGTGCTTCCTGATATTCAAAAAACCCTTTGTAGGAGAAAGATCCTATGATGGGAAAATGCCATTGTTTGGCCTCAAGTTTAAACCGTGGTGCAGCCGTTACTACCCAAAGAACAGGCTGACCTTTCTGGTCATACATTTTGGTATAATTTTTTTCCCCCTTCATACCAAGTTCCTGCACTGCAAAATCCCTGATTTCCTGGGTTAACCTGATCTTTTGTTTCAAAGAATCCGGATATTCAGGATCGTTAAGATAAGTCTCTATGGGTTGGGCATTCCGCATGATGGTAAACTGGCCTTTTGCCTGTCCCCATCCGTACCTGATCAATTGAAATTGCCAGATCACCAAAACAATAAGTATCATGAAAACAATGAGTAAAATCTTTTTCCACATGTTTAATTACTTGATAGGTGATTTGTCATAAGCTGATTTTTATTGTCGCAAATTTAATCAATCTGCTGTATCAGTAAAGATATTTGTTTATAGGAATTTGATATATGATATGCAATAATGAAGCCATCAACTCTAATATTTAATTCAATAATTTCACCTACAGAATTTGGGAATTGGCATCTCAAATGTTAACTTCACACCTCATACAATCATTTATAAGATCTTAAAATTATGGCTGACAATCAGGAAAAACTAAAAGCACTCCAGCTTACCATTGATAAACTGGAAAAAACCTATGGTAAGGGTGCGATTATGAAACTTAGCGATGAACGAATCGTTGACATTCCAGCCATTTCTACCGGCTCACTCGGGTTGGATATTGCATTGGGCATTGGAGGGATTCCCAGAGGAAGAGTCATAGAAGTATATGGACCAGAATCGTCAGGAAAAACTACGCTGGCAATGCATTGTATTGCTGAAGCTCAGAAAAAAGGTGGTTTGGCTGCTATTATTGATGCAGAGCATGCTTTTGACCGGTCATATGCTGAAAAACTTGGAATTGATACTGAAAACCTATTGATTTCACAACCTGATAATGGTGAACAGGCGTTGGAAATAACCGAACATCTGATCCGCTCCGGGGCTATTGACATTATTGTGATCGACTCAGTTGCTGCTTTAGTGCCAAAAGGTGAATTAGAAGGTGAGATGGGTGACAGTAAAATGGGGCTTCAGGCACGATTGATGTCACAAGCATTGAGAAAACTGACTGGTACCATTAGTAAAACCGGTTGTGCCTGCATCTTTATCAATCAACTTAGGGAAAAAATCGGTGTGATGTTTGGAAATCCCGAAACTACCACTGGTGGTAATGCATTAAAATTCTATGCATCCGTTCGTTTGGATATTCGCCGTATTGGACAAATAAAAGAGGGTGCTGATAATATTTTGGGCAATCGCACCCGTGTGAAAGTGGTGAAAAATAAAGTAGCACCTCCTTTTAAAGTGGTGGAGTTTGATATCATGTATGGATTAGGTATATCAAAGGTAGGTGAACTGGTAGATCTGGGTGTGGAATTGGATGTGGTAAAAAAAGCAGGATCATGGTTCTCTTATGAAGGTAATAAGTTGGGTCAGGGTAGGGATGCTGTGAAAAGCCTGCTGGAAGATAATCCGGAATTGGCAGAAGAAATTGAAAACAAAATTAAAGCCAAAATAAAAGGCGAAACGCTTGAAAAGCCTATCCCCGCAGCTGAATAATATTGTTTCTTTTTTTCCTCAGGAGGTTTTTATAAACTCCTGAGGTTTTTTGTTACCAATTCTCTATCATCTGAATTAATCCCTGATCAACTTCTTATCGCTGTTACAGGATCTAATTTTGAAGCTTTATAAGCCGGAATTACACCAGCGAGTAAACCTGCGACAGTTGAAATGGTCAATCCTACAAATATATTGTTAAAAGAAAGTATTACTTCCAAAGATCCCAAGGGTATAAAAGTCAGGAAATAGACCATAATCATGCCTATACCTCCACCCACTACACTAAGGAAGATTGCTTCAAAAAGAAATTCAAAAAGAATAAAATAGGTTTTAGCACCCACTGCTTTCTGAATACCTATAATCGAAACACGCTCCTGCACTGAAACAAACATGATATTTGCGATGCCAAATGCTCCTACAAGCATCGCCAATCCACCTATTACTGCTCCGGCTATGGTCAATACCATAAATATTGCGGAAACATTTTGTGCAATAGCTTCAGAGGTCCTGTTGATAGAAAAATCATCCTCCTGATTTGGTTTTAAACCTCTTATTTTACGCATCATTCCTGTTATTTCACCTTCCAATTTGGGCAGACTTCCTTCAGCTTCAGGAGCTTTTACAGTAATGAAAGTTTCAATACCCCGATATTTTCCTACATGATATATCCTCGCAAAATTGGTAAAAGGAATCAGGCAGCTTTCATCATTGCTGGGAGTCCCTAACAATGTTTCCCCTTCTTTTGGCATTACACCAATAATTATATATCTCCTATTTTTAATTTTTATTTCCTTGTTAATGGGATCGGAATAGGGAAATAGTGTAGATGCCACGGTTGAACCCACAATCGCAACATTGGCACCACTGTACATTTCTCTTTGGGTGAAATACCGGCCACTCTCTACAGGCGTATTATACAAATCCTGATGGTCGTAGGTAACACCCCAAACGTATATATTTCCAATATTATAATTGTCCCTTTTTAGGGAAACATTATCCCGAACTACTGAAATGGTAATGGCTTCATGCGATTCCAGGTTTTCAGCAAGTGTTAAATATTCCTGATAGGTGGGATTTGGCCGATTGATGAATTTCCACCATGGATAATCAGCATCAAAAGACATTGCCCATTTTTCAACATTCACATTATTGGTCCCAAGAAATGAAAAGCTGCTTTTGATGCTGTTTTCCAAAGAATCAACAAATGTAAAAACAGCAATGATCACAAATATTCCAATTGTAACCCCTGCGAGGGATAAAATTGTGCGGAATGGATTACTTCGCAGAGAGTTCCATGCGAAATATAGGCTTTCAAGTGTTAACTTAAAAAAAATCATAAATATCTGAATAATATAACTGTATAATCCTTAAAATTAAATACAAATCACTAATTTAGCGCCTCTGTTTGCAAACTTTTTATATGTGGTATAATTTAATAGTTGAATGGTATCAAATTATTTAATACCGTAATATTAAATATGAAATTATCTGAATTTAAATTTGAATTACCCCCGGAACTCATCGCACTTTATCCTGCAGAAAACAGGGACGAAGCACGTATGATGGTAGTACATAGGGATACCGGGAAAATAGAACATAAGTTGTTCAAAGATATCATCGATTATTTTGATGATGGAGATGTAATGGTGGTCAATGATACCAAAGTGTTTCCCGCACGTTTGTATGGTAACAAAGAAAAAACCGGAGCCAAAATTGAAGTGTTTCTACTAAGGGAGCTGAATAGGGACATGAGGCTTTGGGATGTTTTAGTTGACCCGGCCAGAAAAATCAGGGTGGGCAACAAATTATACTTCGGAGATGGTGAATTAGTAGCAGAAGTCATAGATAACACTACCTCACGTGGAAGAACCATCCGGTTCCTATACGACGGTGATGAAAAAGATTTTTCAAAGGTGATCGATACACTGGGAGAAACCCCACTTCCCAAACGTATTAAAAGAAAAGTGGAACCAGAGGACAGGGAGCGGTTTCAAACTATTTATGCAGAACATGTGGGTGCAGTAGCTGCTCCTACAGCAGGATTACACTTTACTAAACAACTGATCAAAAGGCTGGAGATCAAGGGAATGAAATTTACTCCTATTACACTCCATCTAGGTTTAGGCACCTTTAGGCCAGTTGATGTTGAAGATCTGACCAAGCATAAAATGGATTCGGAGAATTTTAAAGTAGCAGCACCCTCTGTTGATTTGGTAAATGAAGCGTTGAATAATAAAAAAAGAGTGTGTGCTGTAGGTACTACTACTATGAGGGCCCTTGAATCTTCGGTATCAGCAGGAGGAAGGTTAAAGGAAAACAGCGGTTGGACAGACAAGTTTATATTTCCCCCATACGAATTTAAAATTTGCAATTCACTGATAACCAATTTTCATTTACCGGAATCTACTTTACTCATGATGAGTGCTGCATTTGGTGGGTTTGATTTAGTGATGAAGGCCTATCAGTTAGCTATAAAAGAAAATTACCGCTTCTTTAGCTACGGCGATGTAATGTTGATACTTTAATTGAAAAAATAGTACATAACCTTTTCCTGTTTTTAAATCAGAAGAACGGGGAAAGGTTTTTTCCCATTTTTAAATTTCCTTCCGAACAGTCCCTTATAGGATATTTTAAAGAAATTTTATCTCAAACCCCTTCATTAACTCCTTAAAATATTCAATATTTTATTTGAAAAAGCACTTTCGTGACAAAATATTGAATAATTCCTTTTAAAATCCAAAAAAATCCTTTTTCTTAGCATAATGTAAAATAAAATTTGATAACCATGAAAAAATCGTTAACCCTTATTTCTTTCGTTTTACTGATATTAATAGCTTCCTGTGCCAAGTCTACTTGTCCGACTTACACACGAGATACGGATAAAAAAGAATTAAATAGTTAAACTGCTATTTTTTGTTGTTCCCCTTTGCGGATTTATCAGGAAGGTAAAAATCAAACTTCAGGTCGTTCATGCATTTAAAATGTTTTTGCGGACATTGAGCAAAACCAATTTTCGAACATGGCCTACAGCCAAGTTGATTATTTTCGAATACAGTAAACTTAGTCCGATAGGGATACATTCCAAAAGCCGGTACCGTATTCCCCCAAATGCTGAAAATTTCCTTTTTAAACGCTGCAGCAATATGCATTAAGCCGGTGTCGTGGCTGAATACATATGATGCTTGCTTTACCAAAGATGCTGATTGATTAAGGTTAAATTTTCCGCATCCATTAAATATTACGGGAATAGGCATTTTTTCCATACCTTGATCACGGAAAAATTCATTCACTTCTTCTGCGATAGAAAAATCGTCTTTACCACCTAAAAGCACAATGGGTTTACTGATTTGATGGCACAACTGAATCATTTTCTTGACCGGTAGTTTTTTAGTGGCATGATTAGCACCTATTGCAAAAGCAACAAAACCCTTTCTATGGGTTTCGGGTAACCAGTTGATGTCTACTTCATCTTTTTCAGGTATAAAATAATCAAGTCCCAGGTTATCAGATTTAATTCCAAGAGGTTTTAATGTTTCCATATACCTGTCTACAATGTGTATGTTAGGAAGTTTATCGATTTTTAAATTTACTAAGAGCCATTTTTTAAAATTGAGCTTATTAAAACTATGCGATTTTACACCTAACCGTTTCTTTATGACGAGTGTACGGAGATTATGATGAAGGTCGATAATATAGTCGTACTTTTCTTTCTTTAATTCCAGGATTAATGCAGATAAACTATCTTCCAACTGATAAACTTTATCAATATATGGATTCTCGGTGACCAGGGACGCGAATTGTTTTTTTGTGCAATAGTGCACTTCGCAGTTGAGCTGGGTTTTTAATGCCCGTGGCACAGGTGTGGTCAGTACAATGTCACCAATGGAAGAAAAACGCAATACAAGTACTTTCATAGCATCCCGATGTTCGTATTGATCTGCAAAGGAAATAAAAAATCCCCATCTTTAGGGGATTATTCTCTTCAAAATGTCATTTTATTAAACTTTCCACTTTGTAGACTGTTCACGGATATAAGCCAGTCCAAAACAACTTTGTGAAAAGAAGAAATTTTTATTAAATTTAATTATTGATGAAATATAATTTTTAATCAACTTAAAAATATATAGGGAATGGGAAACTATTGGTTGGTAAAAACAGAACCGGAAACCTATTCATGGGATAAATTTAATGAAATGGGCCGGGATCATTGGGATGGTGTGAGAAATTATCAGGCTCGAAATAATTTAAGATCCATGCAAAAAGGTGATACGGTATTATTTTATCATAGTGGCAAAGAAAGGGCTGTAGTGGGAATAGCAAAAGTGGTGAAAGAAGCTTATCAGGATCCGACCACCCAGGATAAACAATGGGTAGTAGTGGATTTAGTACCTGATAGGCCGCTAAAAAAGCCCATTACCCTAAAACAGATAAAAGAGGATGACAGGTTGCAAAATATTTCATTGGTGAGGCATTCCAGACTGTCCGTGATGCCTTTAGCGGTTGAAGAGTTTGATATTATTTTAGATAAGGAAAATTAAAATGCTACTACTTTTATAAATGAAAAACTACTTTTTGTGTCTGTGGATTTGTTTTAGTTACTTTGAGATGTGGGCTCAGATACACCAGCCCCAAAGGTTCGAAGTAGAGTTAAAGTATTCCGACAGTTATTTTACCGTGATTCCTGCCGGTAAAGATGGTGTGGCCTTGGTACGGGAATCGTCAGAAAAGGGGAAATTAACAGAAACATTTTATGAAGTAATTAAATTGGATACAGCACTCAACAAACAATGGGGCACACTGTACAATATTGATTATAATTTACTTTTACGGGGATATGATTACCATAATGGTTCCATTATTTTATTGTTTACCAATAAATTCAATAACAAAAATGATCTGACATTATATCGCATAGATAGTGAAACTACGGAAATAGAAAAATATGTTATTGAAATTGATTTTGTAGTTGAATTATCCCATTTTGAAATGGTAGGTAATTCCGCTATTTTATCTGGGTATGTAAATTACCGCCCTGCAGTATTTCTATATGATCTTTCAGAAAAGCGATTGGTCGCCTTACGGGGATTTTATTCTGACAGAAGTGAAATTATTCAGGTAGATGTGGATGATGAAAGGGAAATATTCCATGTAATGACTACCATGCGAACAATGGATCGGATGAACACCATCATCATGAAATCATTTGATAAACAAGGGGATTTACTGATCAATACAGCGTTAAAACCTGATGATGGATATAGTTTATTGTATGGACAAGCTACTACGACCAATTACGGTCAACAGTTTATAGTTGGTGCTTTTTCTAAAGCAAAAGCAGCACAACCAGGTAAAGAATCATTTTCAGCAGGTATTTTTATTGCTAAAGTAGATGAATGGGGTGAACAACAGATAAATTATTATAATTATGCTGATCTTGATAATTTTTTCAATTACATGAAAGCTGGAAAACAAAAAAGGGTGAAAGCTAAAATTGAAAGAAAGAAAGTAAAAGGCAAACAAGCCCGGTTTAACTATAAGTTACTGGTACATAATATTATTCAGCGGGATAATGGTGATTATATCATGTTAGGAGAAGCTTATTACCCAACTACAATATCACGTTCTGGATATGCACCTTCCTTTTACTATCCGGGGTATGCCCAAAGCATCAAGGGCTTTCGATATACCCATGCAGTGGTTGTTGGCTTTAATTCTGCTGGTAAATTAATTTGGGACAATTCCTTTGAGATCAATGACGTAGAAAGCTATTATTTGGAGAAATTTGTTCATGCTGACGTACAGAATGATAAAATTATCCTCTTCTATAATTTCGAAAATGTGATAAGAACAAAGATTATTGAAGGCGAAGAGGTTTTAGAAGGCAAATCATTCAATGACATTGTTTTAAAATTTTCTGACGATGTGGTAGATGGTAACGACCAAATGGTAGGTGGGCTAGAGGAATGGTATAGTAAAAATTTTTTGGCATATGGAATTCAAACGATAAAAAAAGCCAATAATACTGATACTGCAAAAAGAAAACGTGAAGTGTTTTTTGTAAATAAAATTTATTATAAATAATTTTATCGGGCAGAAAGCGCAACTTTCCTTCTTATCCTTATATTTGCCTTTAATATGCAACGCAGGTTAATATTCGACAGTCAGGTTTTAGCAGTAACGATCAGACGACTCTGTCATCAGTTGATTGAAAATCATGGAAATTTTGATGAAACAGTAATATTAGGTCTTCAACCCAGAGGAATTTTGCTTGCCAACCGAATCAAAGATAGCCTTCAGGAAATACTTGGAAAAGAAATAAACCTGGGATACCTTGATGCCACTTTTCATCGTGACGATTTCAGGAGGCATGAAGCACCCATAAAAGCAAATGCCACTTACATCCCATTTTTGATTGAAGATAAGAGCGTGATCATTATCGATGATGTGTTGTTTACCGGAAGGACAGTTAGAGCCGCCATGGATGCAATGATTTCTTTTGGAAGACCCAAAAAGGTTGAGCTATTGGTATTAGTAGACAGAAAATACACCAGGGACTTGCCTATTGAGCCCAATTATGTCGGCAGGCATGTAAACACCATAAAATCGCAGCGTGTACTCGTGGAATGGAAAGAACAGGATAAACCGGATGATAATATTTGGTTGATAGAAAAACCGGATTAACAGATTTATGCAATTAAAAATAGCAAAATAAATGAGCCAGTTAAGCACCAGGCATTTATTGGGAATAAAAAATATCACAGGCCGCGACATCGGCCTTATTTTTGAAACCGCAGACAATTTTAAAGAAGTAATTAACCGGCCAATTAAAAAAGTACCTTCTCTCAGAGACATTACCATTGCCAATGTTTTTTTTGAAAATTCCACCCGTACACGCATTTCATTTGAATTGGCCGAAAAACGGTTGTCGGCAGATGTTGTCAATTTTTCTTCTTCCAGCAGTTCTGTAAAAAAAGGTGAAACCCTCCTGGATACTGTCAGGAATATCCTTGCCATGAAAGTAGATATGATCGTGATGCGCCATGCCAGCCCTGGTGCACCACATTTCTTATCAAGAAATATTTCGGCCAATGTGATCAATGCGGGTGATGGAACGCATGAGCACCCTACACAAGCATTACTCGACGCATTTTCGATCAAGGAAAAGTTTGGCCATGTCGATGGCTTGAAAGTCGCCATCATAGGGGATATTCTACATTCAAGGGTAGCATTGTCCAACATATTTGCACTTCAGAAATTAGGCGCCGAAGTCATGGTCTGTGGACCTAATACATTATTACCAAAATATATTGGGGAATTGGGTGTAAAAGTAGAACTTGATGTATTTAAAGCTTTGCAATGGTGCGATGTAGCTAATGTATTGCGAATACAACTTGAAAGGCAGCAGATAAAATATTTCCCTTCGCTTCGGGAATATTCTATTTATTTCGGCATCACTAAAAAAATGCTCGATCAGTTGGATAAAAAAATTACAATTATGCATCCCGGCCCAATCAACAGAGGTGTTGAATTGAGTAGTGACGTTGCAGATTCAGAACATGCCATAATTCTAAATCAGGTTGAAAATGGAGTAGCTATCAGAATGGCCATCCTATACTTACTGGCCGGATTATAATTTGGTCTCTTCTCCCGGAATATCACTTACAAATTGATCTATTTCTTCATCACCATACATTCCATACGCATTTGTTAAGAGACCCTTACTGCCATCATTACATTCTATCACATACAGTATCGCCATGTCATCTGGATTAGACTCACCTTCAAACCGAAATTGTTGAACTACCTTCACCTCATTGGGTTCAAAGCTTTTCCGCTTGGTAAGGTCAATGAGCTTGCCGTCTTCCACTTTTAGTTGACTAGTATACCCTTGGCTTTCAAAGTCTTTTATTTTTACCGACAACGGGGCATGATTTATATTTTTGTCTATCATGTCTATTAATTTTATTTATTCAACCTAATACCCGATGCTTTGTTTTCACGAGAAAGGTGAATAGGAACATGTTTTAGAAATGAGAATGGGAAACCAAAAAAGCAGTTTTTAAAATATTCCATAGAAGTTTTTGTTTTTTTTTAACTAAAACTGATTTTTTGTCGTGGAATTTATTAACTTGTAAAGACATTATCTCCCGAATTCCAATGTTGTGATGGCATGACAAATTCTGATAAAATATTAATTAATCTGTCCGATAATTTACCTATTGGGATCCTCACGTTTAACACCGATTTTTTAATTACTTCATGGAATACACATTTAGCAGAACTGACAGCAATTTCAACAAGTGAGGCACTGGGCCATCCAGTTATTCATTTGATCAATAATGCTGAACTATCTTTAGAATCACAAATTCAGGAATTATTTAGTGGGAATAAACCTGAATTACAAGAACATGTCAATATTTCATTGGGAGAAAATAGTATAGCTGCTTCTATAAAAGTAAAAGTCGTAAAAGATCGGGATATTCTCTTGGGGGGGATGTGTCTGGTATCTGATAACATAGTTGCATACAAGACGAAAGATCCTTATTTACCTCAAAATATTTTGAACACCATTAGTGATGGTATTATCACCATTGACCATGAATATAGGATTACTTTTTTCAATAAAATAGCTGAAAATTTATTAAAAAAAAATGCCAAAGTAGCAATTGGGAAAAAGTTCCAAAGTGTATTTCCCGAAATTGTTAATACTCAGATAGCAACAAAAATAATTGAGGTAATTGAAAATCAAGAGGTCAGGATTTTCGAGGCACATTATCAATCTATTTCTAAATGGCTTGAAATCCGAGCTTATCCTTTTAGAGGAGGTGCTTTGGTTTATTTCCAGGTGATGGCAAATGAAGATCAAAATGAAATTCAATTCTCAGATAAGGAAATTATTTACAGGAGAATAATTGGACAAATTCAGGACGGAATTATTGTTTTTGACAATCGGGGTGTGATCAGTGAATGGAACAACAGCCTAGAGACTATTTCGGGTATTTCGAAGCAAGAAGTATTGAATAAACGAGTAGTGGAAATAATTCAGAAGTTGAATGCAACCATGTCAAATGGCAAAATACCATCGTTTTTATCAAATGATGTTTATGACGGATCTTTATTTGATAGATGGTTTGGGTTGTTCTCCGAATGGAAGATATCAACTCAATCTGGACTGGAAAAGGTGGTACATATAGGAATAAATCGCGTTGATTTTGCCAACGATTATTTGTTTGTTTGTGTGTTGAAGGATATTACCGATCAGAAAGCTATTCAAGAGAAACTGGAAAACAGTAATGAAAATCTGTCCATCACCTTAAATAGTATTGGAGATGCTGTAATCACAACTGATCAGAAGGGTTACATAACCAGACTAAACCCGGTTGCAGAAAAAATTACCGGATGGAAACATGAAGCTGCTTATGGCAAATTTATCACTGAAGTATTAAGGGTTGTCAATCCTAATACAGGACACAGCCGGAATAACCCTATAATGAAAGTGCTTGAAACCGGAAGGAGGGCAGATCTGGCCGATGGTGCCATTTTAATTTCCCGCAATAAAAAGAAATATCAAATTGCTGATAGTGCGGCACCAATCAAAAAAGATAAAGGTAAAATCGTTGGGGTAGTGATGGTATTCAGGGACATAACCAAAGATTATATCAATGCCCAGAAAATAAAGGAAATGGAAGAACGGTTTCGGGTGGCTTTTAAAACCAGTCCTGATGCTATAGCCATTACAAGACTAGAAGATGGTATTTATCTGGAGGTGAATGAAGGTTTTCTAAAAATGTCAGGGTATAGCCAAAGTGAATTAGTGGGTAATAGTGCATATGATATTAACATTTGGAAACACACTTCTGACAGAGAAAAATTAGTGAGCGCATTAATGCAGGATGGTTATATAGATAATCTTGAGGCGAAGTTTGTACTAAAAGATGGTAGTGAAATTACCGGTTTAATGTCGGCAAGGATCATTATGTTAAATTCTGTAAAATACCTGCTTTCTATCACCAGGGACATTACTTCAAGAAAAAAAACAGAAGAGGAATTAAAGGCAAGTGAAGCACGAATCAGAAATATATTAAAATATGATCCTACAGGAATTGCCATATTCGATCGGGATATGAACTTTTTAATGGTGAGTGATAAATTTCTTGAAGACAATTACCCTCATGGGAATAGTATTATTGGAAAAAATTATTATGATATTTTCCCCGAAGCTCCTGAAGATTATAAAATCGTATTTCAAAAATGCGTTGAGGGCAATGTAGAAAAAAAGGAATTGGACCAGATTGTGCGACCAAATGGAGAAACTGATTATATTAAATGGGAAAACCGACCTTGGCATAACTCAGAGGGGGTAATTGGTGGTGTAGTATTATATGTAGAAGTGATCACTCAGCGGATCAGGACAGAAAAAAAACTGCTGAAAAGAAAGGATCTTATCGAAAATGTTCTTGCCCGGTTGCCTGTTGGGATAGTGACTTTGAAATTGGCAACGGGCGAAGTGGATTACATCAATGACCAATGTCTTCAGATATTTGACTTGTCTTCCGGAAGTAAAACAAATATCCATGAAGTAATCAATAGCTCTGTTTTGGTATTCAAAGATGAGATGGGTGATCTCAAAGGTTTACTTGATACTCAATTCAGAACCATAAAAAATTATATCCATTGGGAAAGTGTTGAAATATTAACCAAAGCCAACCACCGTAAAACTATTGCTTTATATCATATCCCTTTGCCTGAACAAGATATTTCAATTTTGGCATTTCAGGATATTACCAGTAGAAAACAGGCCGAAGAAGAAAGGGATAGGTTGTATAACTTCTCTATCGATATGCTGTTTGTTGCTGGTTTTGATGGATTTCTCAAACAAGTAAACCCGGCATGGGAGAAAACCTTAGGATGGTCAGATGAGGAGTTATTTAGCACGCCGTGGTTAACGCGGGTATACAAACAAGATCAACAGAAAACCCGTATCGCACATGCTAAACTACAGGAAGGTAAAAGTATGATATTGTTCGAAAACCGGTTTCTGTGCAAAGACGGAAAATTCAAATGGCTCTCTTGGAATGCTATACCATTGACCGATCAAAATTTGATATTTGGCATTGTAAGGGATACTACATCCAATAAAGTGATTACAGAAGAGTTGAAAATCAGAAATTCTGAATTGAATAACTTTGTGTATAAAGTAAGTCATGACCTGCGGGCACCATTAAGCTCTATCCGGGGACTTGTATCACTGATCAAACTTGAGCTTCCCGGACTGACCGAACATGAATATATCCGGTTGATTGAGAACAGGATTATGAAACTGGATAATTTCATCCGCGACATCTTAAGTCATTCCAAGAATCTGAATACCGAAATCAATATCAGTAGGATTTATTTTAAAGAAGTAATTGACAATTGTTTTGCAGAATTAGCCTATCTTGAAAATACTTCAAGAATTAATAAACACATTGTAATTTCCGATGAAGAGTTCTACAACGATCACATCAGGATTTATGAGATATTCCGCAACCTTCTTTCTAATTCCATTAAATATCTAAATCCTTATATTGAAGAAAATCTGGTAAACATAGAAATTCTAGTTGATCAGCATAAAGCAGAAATCACAATTTCAGATAATGGTATAGGAATTGATCCTAAAATTCAAGCACGGGTTTTTGAAATGTTTTTTAAAGGCTCCGACAAATCAGATTCTTCGGGCATCGGATTGTATATTGTTCAACAAGCTGTAAACAAACTGGATGGACTTATCCGTCTTGAAAGTGAATCAAATAAAGGAACAAAGTTTATGATTACATTGCCTAATCGGAAACCTTTGTGATTTTAGGCATCCAATATATTGGCATTCTGAAAAACATTAAAAAGTCTTTATTGCTCAACGGCAATTACAGTTTCAAAATGTTCTACTGTTGGAAATGGGTCGTAATATTTATGCAACATTTCTTTCCATTTAGTATATTCAGCTGATTGCCTAAATCCGATAGTATGGTCTTCCAGGTTCTTCCAATTTACCAATAGGAGGTATTTATTATCTTGTTCTATACATTTTTTCAATGAATGATTGACATACCCACTCATTGAACTGATATATTTTCCTGCTAATTTAAAATCTTCTTCAAATTGTTTTTCTTTTCCCTGGATAATATAAAGTATGGCAACTTCTAAAATCATATGAATTCATTATTATGTTGACTGCAAAAATGATTTTGTTACGTCATTGTAAATCAAATAATTAAAGTTTCTATATCGCTCAATTTGATAGGAGTCAATTTTTGGCCACAGGTTTAGATATATCAAGATCCATATCCTTTTTATGATTTCTCAAAAATACTTCCATGTCTTTTTTCAGCTTGTTCATGTCTTTTTCATATTCAGGAGTTAGCGAAGGTTTCCCGGGAAAGTTCTCCATATGTAGACGCTGTGTAGGAAATGCAAATCTCACTCCAAGTTCCTGAGCTAATTTTATCACGTCCAAAATGATTTCATGACGACATCTTAGTTCGTCTGGCCAGGTGGGTACAGCAAAAAAGATGTAGAACATCACATCTAAGGAATATGCCGACAATTCATTTAGATAAACATTGTAATAATCTTTTCTAGTATCGGGATGATTTTCGACGATGGTCCTCAAGCCCTTAACAAATAAATCAATCAGTTCAGGTGGCGTATCATAAGTAATGGTAATCTGTGTATAAAACCTGCGGTACTGTCTCAAGCCATGATTGTCGATCACCATATCCGCAAGCTTGCCGTTTGGCACATAAGTCACCGAATTCCTAAAAGTCCTTACCCGGGTAGATCGAAAACCAACTTCTTCAACGGTGCCGTCGATCTCCCCTGAAGTAATCCAGTCGCCAATTTGGAAGGGTTTGTCCACAAAGATCATCAGGGAGCCAAAAAAGTTTTTAATGGTATCCTGAGCTGCTAAAGCAAAAGCCAAACCACCAATAGATAGACCGGCAATTAGTGCAGTTACATCAAAGTCAAGATTTTGGAGGATGAACAACCCACCAATAATAATTACAAAAGCTTTCAGGCTTTTCCTGATCAATGGTACCAGTTGGTCATCGAGAGTGCTTTCTGTTTTTTGAGCCAGTTGATTTAGATACATGCCCAGAATGTCAATAAGCCGGTAGAAAATGGCAGTTGCAAATACTGGCCAGATGGCTCGCAATCCTTTTATTACATATTGTGCTACAGATGGGGGCAGTTGTATCACTGGAACAAAAAACATCAACAATAAAAATATAACCAGAATGCTGAACGGCTTGGCTATGGGAAGAATAAAATTGCGGGCAATATTCTTATATCCCAGGCTGGAAAGTGTTTGTGCGATTACTTTTGCAAAAACAATATTCAGAAGCTTGTAAATGCTGAAAGAAGCAATAACCAGAATAAGGATAGCGATATGCTGCCATATGTGTAATCCCCAGATTTTCCTTTGGCCCATCTTCGGCAGCAATTCCAACAGCATATCTGCACCAAATGGGAATACTTCATTGTGCAGTTCATCAATTGCTTCTACTGTTTGTGCAGAATACCTCCAATTGCCATCTGTATTGCTTCTTACCAAATATACCTGCGGGAATTTGTTGGTGAGGATATATTGTCTTTTCCCTGTGAGGGAATCCAAGTATTCTGTTTCTCTTGGCAATTCGTCCAGGCTGATATATATTCCGGATCCATCTAATATTTGCTTCAGTTTAACTGCTTTTTCCTGAGCTTGTTCTGCAGTAATATTTTCCCTGGAAAATGCTGCAGCCGCTATATCGGGATGATAATTATTTTCCTGCAAAAATCCCAAATGCGTTTTCACGGTATGATAGGGACTGGCAAGGCTATATTCTGGAGTTGGTATGGTGTCTGCACTAGATGGAATACCAATGAAAACAAATATAAGGATGAATAGGCTTTTTGTATAAAAACTCATGATTAGTTTGTTTTGGTGTAAAGTTATTAAAACAGGGTTTTTAACCCAAAAAATCAGGAGTTAAGTGTCCTGATAAAATGACTTATTAGAGTAAAAATGTGTCATTTTGCATTAATTACAGCTTTACAGCACGTATTTGAATAACATTTATTAATTTTATGTCTTAATTTTTTGAAAAATGAAAAGAACGATCTTCAGTTTTTTATTTTTTACGCTTAGTGCCTTCAATTTGATACAAGCACAAAATTATATGCAGGTAAAAGGCAGGTTTTTATATGATGCCTGTGGTGAGAAAGTAGTGTTGCGGGGGGTAAATGAAATGTTTATTTGGTCCAATGACCTGGATGGCATCAAGACTATGCCCGAAATTGCTGAAACAGGGGCCAATGTAGTAAGAATAGTTTGGTTAAGCGATGAGGATAATGTAAAAGGATCTCCAGCCAATCTGGATGCCATCCTGATCAATTGTATTGCACATAAAATGTTTCCAATGCCTGAACTTCATGGTGCTACCGGCGATTTTTCGAAGCTGCAAAAACAGGTTGATTATTGGACACGTCCGGAGGTTGTGGATGTACTAAAAAAACATGAAGCTTATTTATTGGTAAACATCGCCAATGAAGCTGGTGATAAAGACGTAACGCAACAACAATTCCGGGAACAATACCAAATAGCAATTCGTAGGATCAGGGAAACCGGACTTCGTAGCCCATTGGTAATTGATGCATCAAACTGGGGACAAGACATTGATATCTTACAATCTACGGGCCCCTCATTACTTGAAGCTGACTCACTTGATAACTTATTGTTCTCTGTTCACATGTGGTGGCCAGCTTCTGACGGCTCCCGAAAACGGATTAAGAAAGAGATAAAAGAATCTGTAAAAATGGAACTCCCATTAATTGTGGGTGAGTTTGCACCTATGGCTGTGAAGTGTGCAGAATATATTGATTATAAAACCATTATGAAACAATGTGAAAAATACGATATTGGATGGATGGCGTGGTCATGGGGGTTGGTAGATAATAGTGATTGTGAATTGATGGATATGACATCGAATCAAGCCAAAGGCAGATTCTCAGGATTATTTGATTGGGGTTATGAAGCAGCTGTGAATAATAAAAATAGTATAAAAAATACTTCAAAAAAAACGTATTACTTAAACCACATGGCTTGTCCACAATGACATTGTACCACGTTAGTTTACTAACACTACAGTTCTATTGAGTATGATGAACCAGAAAAGCCATTATTCATAATTCAGTTAATAATCATTATTTTTGTAGCGTATTAACAGAAGAGACATGACATTTGCAGAGTTGGTAGAAAAATACAATGTTCCCGCACCACGATATACGAGTTATCCAACCGTACCTTTTTGGGAAAACGAAAACCTGGTGCAAGATCAATGGCTTGAAACAGTTCATCGGTCTTTTGTGGAATCCAATCCATCCAAGGGCATCAGCCTTTATTTCCATTTGCCTTTTTGTGAAAGTCTCTGTACCTATTGTGGGTGTAATAAGCGAATAACGAAAAATCATAGTGTTGAAGGAGGATATATTGATGCTTTATTGGCTGAATGGGATATTTACCTGCAATCATTTGGACAAACTCCCAATATACGGGAAATCCATCTAGGCGGGGGTACACCTTCATTTTTCAGCCCGGAAAATCTGGACAGGTTGTTATCCGGGGTTTTGGGCAAAAGTAGTATTTTCCCAACTTTCGAATTTGGTTTCGAAGGACATCCTAATAATGTGACAAAAGCCCATTTAGAAACATTGTTCAAGCTCGGTTTTAAAAGAATGAGCTTGGGTGTACAGGATTTTGATGAGAAAGTACAAAAGGCAATCAACAGGATTCAACCTTTTGAAAATGTAAAACGGGCAACCACAATGGCCCGCGAAACAGGTTTTAATTCCCTTAATTTTGACCTGATTTACGGATTGCCCTTTCAGACGCTGGAGATCATCAATACTACCATAGACAGGGTAGGGGAGCTAATGCCCGACCGGATTGCCTTTTATAGTTATGCTCATGTGCCTTGGAAAGCCCCTAGCCAACGAGGATATTCTGAGGCTGATTTACCGGAAAGTGCTGTGAAAAGAATGTTGTACGAGACAGGGAAGCGGAGATTATTAGACTTGGGTTATCAGGACGTGGGTATGGATCATTTTGCACTTCCCGATGATTCGCTTTTTAAAGCAAAAGCCAACAAGACGCTTCACCGTAACTTTATGGGTTATACACCTTATCCCACTGATTTGTTGTTGGGGTTAGGATGCTCCTCCATTAGTGACTCAAAATACGCTTATGCGCAGAATCTAAAGGTGGTTGAGGATTATAAAGACAAAGTATTAGCTCAGGAATTGGCTGTTTTCAAAGGACATTTAATGACCAATGAAGATTTACGTTTCAAACAAGTAATTCTCGATTTATCATGTAGGGGAGAAGTGTTTTTAGATCAGGAACTTCGATCCCAGATGGATGAAGCGTCATTTGAGGAATTGAAGGAAATGGAAATGGAGGGATTGTTAACCCTTGCAGGTGATCAACTAAAAGTAACTGAGACAGGTTTTGCTTTTGTCAGGAACATTTGTATGGTTTTCGATATGCGGTTGCACCGAAATCAGGAAGCCAGAGAGAAGATGTTCAGCAAATCAATTTAGGATAAAGTTCAAAGTTCAAAGTACAAAGTTTCGGTGGAATAAACTTATCAAAATAACCTTCGTTCAAAATGTGTTGCGTCACAAACTTCCCATTAAAAAATACGCTGTAAATTGGTCACCGGTACAAAATGGTTTTGGGCTTGTTCCCTGGTTTCTATTTTTATGGATTTGAAAGGGTATCCTTTTTCACCAGCCACTACCTCCAGTTCGGCTATGTAATATTGGGTAAATGGGCAACCGTTGGGGTAATTAATGT
>JAEWLI010000227.1 GCA_023393375.1 Bacteroidota bacterium | reverse complement strand
CCTCTACGATGCTGCCCTTCACAGTTTTTTTATTGGATTTGTATTTTCAATGATATTTGCACATGCCCCTATTATTTTCCCGGGAGTTGCAGGAATACCGGTAAAGCCGTATCATCCTACCTTATATATATGGCTGGTTTTGCTACATCTTTCACTTGCGGTCAGAATTGGTGCCAACCTGACCATGAACCCTGATCTACGACAATGGGCAGGCATGTTGAATGGAATTGTAATATTGGCATTTTTTGTAAATCTGGTAATAATTGTGATATCTTTGAACAGGTCTACTTTAACGGTAAAATCAGGTTAATGCAACTGATACCTCTGGAACTACAACAGGAAAAACGATTTAGTACCTGGGCAATGATTTCCTTCTTATACTTCATTGCTGTTGCTTTTATGGGGCTTTTGTTGCGGTTTATCTTTATTTACCCAATCCCGGGAGTAAATTTCAAGTATTTTCTACATGCTCATTCTCATGCTGCCATTCTGGGATGGCTTTTCAATGCCTTATATGTAGCCATTATTAGTGAATTTGTTGCACCAGATAAAAAGTCAGCAGTTAAATACCGCATACTGTTTATATTACTGCAAATAACAGTGGTAGGTATGATCATCACTTTTCCATTAAAAGGTTATTACAGGGACAGCATCATTTTTTCTACCCTCCATATTTTATTGTCATTTGTATTTGCCACTTTTATTTACAAAGACGGTAGAAGTGTTTCTAAAAACGGACTGGCTTTTCTCAGTATTAAAATCAGCTTGTTTTTTTTGATCATCTCCTCATTAGGGCCTTTTGCCTTAGGAGGATTAATGGCAAATGATCTGTCAGAAAGCCACTGGTACAACCTGTCCATTTATTATTATCTTCATTTTCAATACAATGGTTGGTTTGTTTTTGCTTTATTGGGCTTATTCATAAAACTGCTGGATAACCTACAAATTGAATATCCACTGAAAAAAATGAGGTTAGTGATCATTTTATTGGCCACTGCCTGTATTCCGGCATATGCGTTATCTGCATTATGGATCCCTCCCCCACTGTTTGTATTTGTCATCGGGTGGATAGCAGTAATTGTACAGATACTGGCCGTGGGAATATTCATTAATGTTATATTGAAAATATTCCCAAAATTAAAAGCTGGATTACCTGCTATCGCTATTGGGTTAATCATGATAGGATTATCCTTCTTCATTCTGAAAAATGTAATTCAATTCTTTTCTGCTTTTGAAGAAGTAGCACGGTTGGGTTATGAGGTAAGGAATTTTGTGATCGCATATTTACATATGGTATTCCTCGGTTTTTGTTCACTGTTTTTGTTGGGTTGGTTTCATTACAAAAAGTGGTTGGTTATAAGTTCCTTGATTCAAAAAATAGGTTTGGTGTTGTTCATCACATCATTTTTAATTTCAGAGATATTTATGGTACTATACCCTACCTTGATCAAATACAACAGCATTATTATCCCTAATTATACTCAGTGGATATTTATATTGTCTGCTGGGATGCCATTAGGTCTCCTGTTGCTTTTTCCAGTGAACAGAAAATAATCTCTTTTACAACCACATAAATAGGACTACTCGAATTTGAATTAATTCCACTTATACTGATTTGTACTCCACCAATACCTCCCTCAATACTCTATTGTACTCCGACATAAGGTTTTGCACTCCCGTAATACGATTTTTCACTCCGCCAATATGGTCGCCCTATTCCCCGACTTTTTTATGCTTTAACATTCAATGGATGAACCTTTTTTTAAAAACTAATTGGTACATCTAAAAGATTATCAGGTCGCACCTATGGTGCTAAAAATGTGGTTGATCTTATTGGCTACAATCAGGAAACCCCTTTGGGGTTGTTTATGCTGCTATCCATGACGAATTCTTGTCAATTGATACAATCCTAATGCAAAACAGAGGGTAATTTCGATGCATTGAAAGGAACCAACAGTGATCAATCCACCCATTTTCGATAATCAGGTATCGCTGCTGATTCTATTTTGTTTTGTACCAATTATTTTGATGGTTCTGTGACAAGCTTTGCCACATCGGGGCATCCTGTTTTGTAGAAAATGGATTCAAAGGGTAATAAAGTTTCTGTTGGAATACCTGATCCGATTCACGAGATTTGCAGCCCTATAAAACACGTAAAAAAATGATGATCAAGTCCATAGTTTTTGATATTGGTATGGTCTTATTAGACTGGAACCCACGGCACCTTTATAGAAACCTGTTTGAAGAAGAACAGGAAATGGAATATTTCTTAGCCCACATTTGTACGGACGAATGGAATGAAAAACAAGATGCGGGAAGAAGCATCAAAGAAGCAACAGATTATTTGGTAAATAAACATCCGGAATACGAAACGCTTATTCGTGCCTATTACGACCGATGGGAGGAGATGGTGCCAGGAGAAATAAAAGGCACTGTTGAAATATTGAGAGAACTGAAAACCACCAACCAATATGCTATTTATGCATTAAGCAACTGGTCTGCAGAAACGTTTACATTAATCACGCCCAGATTCGACTTTTTTAATCTGTTTGATGGCATTGTACTTTCCGGGATCGAAAAAGACATTAAACCCAATCCCGCCTTTTACAAGATCCTGTTGGACAGGCATCAATTAAACCCTGCTGAAACCTTATTTATTGATGATCGAATGGTAAATATTGACGCAGCGGAGAAAATCGGTTTTAAAACCATATTATTCACTACGCCAGAACAATTGAGAATGGAGTTGCATAATTCAGGATTATTATGATTCAACACCTGGATTTTATAAAATACAATCTGAAGACCAGGACTTTTATCAAAGAAGAATGTTTAATTCCGAATCCCGTATCGGCACGTTGTCATTCGTTTATCGCTTTGGCGGATTTAAAACCAAGGAGGAAAAACCGAGCATCAGGTATAATGATGATCCCTTTTAGCTACCAGAAGCTACTGCTGCCATTACATTCTGAAGCCAGGAAGGTTTTCATAAAAAACAGCAAGATTGGATAAGTCATCAGACTAATTATCAGTATATTTTTGCTATAAAACAGATCGCATTATGAAAGGGGTAACCCGGCAGGAATATCATCAGGCAATCAACAATGTAATTGATTTTATCAACACTCACCTCAATGAGCCTTTGGATTTGACCACCCTTTCGGGAATTGCAAATTTATCCACCTTTCATTTCCACAGAATCTTTACTGCATTTATAGGAGAATCTGTGGGAATGTATATTACAAGACTTCGCCTGGAAAGTGCTGCTCAAAAGCTTCAAACAACCAAGAAAACGCTTACAGAAATTGCCTCACTAACAGGGTATCAGTCACAGTTTGCCCTTTCCAAAGCATTTAAAAAACATTTTGGCGTTACCCCTTCAGCTTTCAGGAATATTCAAACTTACTTCTCCTATCAATGGAAAAAGCCCGAGCCCACATTATTACAATTATCCCCTGAAATTAGGAACGAAGAGACGAAACATGTGGTATACATTCGTATCATGGCCGATTATGGTTCTCCTGTGGATTATGAGCTGGGATGGAAAAAATTGTGGAAGTTTGCTAAACAAAAACAAATTATAAACGGAAAAAATGAATATCTTGGGCTTAATTTCGATGATCCCAATATTACCAGGAGTGATCGGTGTAGATTTTATGCCTGCATTACTACTGAAAATGCCATAAAACCGGAAGGTGAGTTTGGAACGATGACGATTAATAATGGCAAATATGCGGTTTTTACTTTAAAAGGTTCATACCAGGGTCTAGGCAGATTGTATCAAGCAATATATTTGGAATGGTTACCCAAAAGCAATTATCATTTACGCAATTGTATGCCATTTGAAAAATACCTGAATAATCCCGATATAGTTACCGAACGGGAATTATTAACTCAAATATTTCTACCCATAAACAATAATTAACATTTACCACAATGGATAAAATAGTAAAACTTTCTCATGAAAATATCGGGCAGGAACATATTTGTTGTGCCATAGCAGATAAAAAATGTCAGGAAGGATATGAAGCTAAAAAGACCTGGATCAAAAATCAGATAGATGATGGTTTTACATTCAAAAAACTGGATGTCAGGGGGAAAGTATTTATTGAATACATTCCTGCTGAAAATGCCTGGTGTCCTGTTGATGCCCCCGGATATTTATTGATCAATTGTTTTTGGGTTTCGGGCCAGTTTAAAGGTAAGGGGTATGGTAAAATGTTGCTGGAAGAATGTGTTAAGGACGCCAATGATAAAAATAAAAACGGGATTGTAATCATCAGTTCATCGAAAAAACAACCCTTCATGTCAGATAAAAAATTCTTTATCAAACAAGGATTTAAAGTTTGTGATAATGCAGAGCCATATTTTGAACTACTTTATAAACCATTAAAGGAAAATATCCCAATACCCCGATTCAAAGAAAGTGCAAAACATGCTGAATGTGATCAGAAAAAAGGTATCGCTGTGTATTATACAAATGGTTGCCCTTTTACCCAATATTACGTATCCGAACTGGAGGTAGTGGCTGGTGAAAAAGGATACCCTTTCAAATCCATAAAAATAGAAACCAGGGAACAAGCCCAAAACCATTTTGTACCGGTGACCAATTACAGCGTATTTTATGATGGGAAGTTTGTGACACAGCACATTTTGAACGAAGGTTATTTTGATAAGTTTATTCCACCTAAGGAAGTCTGAATCACGGATTATGCGGATTACTCTGATTACATGGATTAAAAAACTGCGGAAGCAGCCATTTCTTATTCAATC
>JAEWLI010000178.1 GCA_023393375.1 Bacteroidota bacterium | reverse complement strand
TGTCCCACCTCTTCCCATTCCGAACAGAGAAGTTAAGCCCGGTTGCGCCGATGGTACTGCGGTAACACGCGGGAGAGTAGGTCGCCGCCAACCTGTTATCAGGCCCCGAAAAATCGGGGCCTTTTTTTTGCCCAATATGTAATCTCATTTGTAGCTAATCATATTTATAGACAATATCTAAATAGATATTCATTCCTTTTCTAAATTTGCGCTCTAAATATCAATTCATTATGACAACCACTAAAAAAGCCGATGCAATCATACTCGCAGATGTAGTTGATTTGATGTTATGGACAGGTCAATTATTGATGAGGTTTGGTGCAGATAGCCAACGAATTGAAAGAACTATCACAAGAATGGGAAACGGGTTAGGCTGTGAAGCGATCGACATTTTTATTTCCCATAATTCCATCATGATCACCACTACCAGTGAAGAAGGTTTTCGCACAAAAATACGAAGTGTGAGAAGACATGCAGTAAATATGACAATCATTTCTGCGATAAGTAAATTAAGTTGGAGAGTTCTAAGAGAAGGACTAGACAGGAAATATGTGAGAGAAGAATTAAATCGGATTAGTAGTATTCATTCTCATTATTCTCGATGGATAGTTGTGATAATGGTGGGTTTAGCTTGTGCAGCATTTAGCAGATTGTTTCAAGGCGACTGGATGGTTTTTATTATCACTTTTTTTTCAGCTTCCTTTGGTATGTTTATACGACAGGAATTGGTAAAACGAGAGTATAATCTTTTCCTTATTATCACGATAGTATCTTTTTGTGCGTCAATTTTAGCTGGGACAGCTGCTTATTTTAATTTGTCACCTGAGCCTAATGTGGCTTTAGCAGCTTCCGTTTTGCTATTGGTACCCGGAGTGCCAATGATCAATGCTATCAAAGATGTAGTAGATAATTATACAATGGTGGGACTTACCAGGGCTTTGATAGGAGCTATTATCTCATTAAATATTGCATTGGGGTTAATAGTAGCAATGAAATTATTAGGTATTGATCATCTATAATATGGATTTATTTTGGTTTTTTCTTCAAAATGCTTTTTGGGCAGGAATTGCTGCTACAGGATTTGCTATTCTGTTCAACGTACCGGTTAGAACGCTTCCTGTTTGTGCTTTTTGCGGGGCATTTGCCCATACTTTGCGTGCTATCCTAATCTATTACGGAGTAAGTATAGAAGCAGGAACTTTGATTGGTGCAACTATGGTAGGATTAATTGGTGAATATTTCAGTCATAAAGTTCATACCCCTGCATCAGTCTTCACCATACCTGGAGTGATCCCGATGGTTCCTGGTACTTATGCTTTTAAAACTATGATGGGAGTAATTCACCTTACTTATGCTGATCCTGATAATAACAGTCAGTTGCTGATGGATACAGTAACAAATGGTATAAAAACCGGCATTATATTAAGTTGCCTTTCTTTAGGGATTGCTGTTATGCACATTATTTTCAAAAAACACCTTCAATAAAAGAGATCATGAAGTGTGTAATTATCCTTATCATCATACTCCAAACAGTACAACTTGAAGCACAAGACCATACAAAAGAAATCCTGGAATTTCAAAAAGAACTAAATGAAGAATTTAAGAATCCTGAAACTTCACCATTAAAAAAGAATGATTTGAAGAGATTCAAAGGATTGAATTTTTTCCCAATCAATAATAAATTTCAAGTAGAGGCTAAATTCATCAGAACAGAAAATACAGCCCCATTTAAAATGAAAACTTCTACAGACCGCTTGCCTACTTATGAAAAATATGGTGAAGCTATATTTGAAATTGATGGAAAAGAATATAAGCTAAATATCTATCAGAGTCATCAATTGCGTAATATCGAAAAATATCGCGATTACTTATTTTTACCATTTACAGATAAAACAAACGGTGAAGAAACTTATGTTGGCGGACGCTATATTGATCTGAGAATTCCGTTTGGTGATTCGATAATAATTGACTTTAATAAAGCCTATCATCCGAGTTGTGCATACCATCATATTTATTCCTGCCCAATACCACCTCAAGAAAATCATATCGACATTCCCATAAAAGCAGGAATCAAAAATTTATAGCGAAGTATTTTTTGGATTCACATTTTTTTTTCAGATATTGTCAAATCGTTAATTAATAAATTTGTACACAATGAAAACACCTACTTGGGGAATCGTAGTCGGTATTCTGATGCTGTTATTCGGCGGATGTAGTATTTTGAGTGACATTCAATCAATAAATATGCCTGGTATGATTGAAATGCAGCAGGAAATGATGAATGTTTTTTCCGAAGAGTATCAAACAAGCACCGCTGATACTATTGATTTCTACAATCCTGATAATGAGTATGACAGTACAACTGGTTTATCATCGTCAGTTGAAACCAATATCTCTGGTGAGCAATTAAATTCAATGATGAAAAGCATGTTTTATGTGTCAGAATTTACAAAAATATGGGTGGTAAGACTGGCTTATATGGGATTGATTATTTCTTTTATTTATATGTTGAGTGGATTATTTTTATTATTACCTCAAAAATTCACGCTGATTTTGCTGTATTCAACCTTGATTTTATCTGTCATTTTCGGAATTTTTAAAGTGATCATGTTGTCTGTTGATGCATCAGGAAGTTTTCTGAGTATGTCTATGGGCTTTTCTCAGGTATTCGGAATTTTTATTGATATTATCTTATTAATAGTAGTATCAGTTTCTGATAAGACCCCATATAAGAAAAATCAAATATCATCAGAAGTACAAATGGCTTAAATTTATTTCATTATCAAAAACGCTTACCACACTTATAATTAATAATTTTATTTAACTTTGCAACCGATTTAATAAAACGCTAAAAATATAATAAAATGAAAGTTGCAGTGGTAGGTGCTACCGGGCTAGTTGGTGGCGAAATGCTAAAAGTTCTGGAAGCCAGAAATGTTTCTTTTGACGAATTGTTATTGGTTGCTTCTGAGCGATCAGTAGGCAAAAAGGCTACTTTCAAGGGTAAGGAATACACAGTGATAGGAATGCAAGATGCGGTAGATCAAAAGCCAGATGTGGCCATTTTCTCTGCAGGTGGGAGTACTTCGCTAGAGTGGGCTCCTAAATTTGCAGCTGCAGGTACTACAGTGGTTGATAATTCTTCAGCATGGAGAATGAGTCCGGACCACAAATTGGTTGTTCCGGAAATTAATGCGAATATTCTTACCAAGGATGACAAGATAATAGCTAATCCAAATTGCTCAACCATTCAAATGGTTGTAGTATTGGCTCCTTTACATACTAAATATAAAGTTAAGCGGGTAGTCGTATCTACCTATCAATCAGTGACTGGTACAGGTAAAAAGGCTGTAGACCAGTTGATGGATGAGAGAGCTGGTATTAATGACGGCCCGAAAGCATATGTTCATAAAATCGACCTGAATGTGTTGCCTCATATTGATGTGTTCCTCGATAATGGATATACAAAAGAAGAAATGAAAATGGTGAAGGAAACCTGTAAAATTCTGGGTGATGATAATATCAAAGTTACAGCCACTACAGTAAGGGTACCCGTGATGGGAGGGCATTCCGAAGCCGTAAATATTGAATTTGAAAATGAGTTTGATATCGATGAAATAAAAGCCATCTTATCTGATGCACCAGGAGTTGTTCTTCAGGATGATGTTAAAAATAATGTTTATCCTATGCCACTTACCTCACACAATAAAGATGAAGTATTTGTAGGAAGGATCAGAAGGGATGAATCTCAGCCAAAAACCCTGAACATGTGGATTGTGGCTGATAATTTAAGAAAAGGAGCAGCTACTAATGCGGTGCAAATCGTGGAATATCTGGCAGGAAAAGGACTGATCGGATAATCTTGAACAAAGATTTACTATTACCGGAAATACAAAAGTTTATAAAGGGTCATGAACAACATGATCCTTTTGTTTTATCATTAAAGTATAAAAATATTTCTGGTGTTGCCATAACTGATATAGCTGGTCAAATCCAATCCCGACAAAAAGCTAGAAAAAAGCTTCCAGAATGGTATCAGAATCAGGATATTTATTATCCTCCTGTTGTATCTGTAGAGCAATCGTCCTCTCAAGTTGCTGCACAATATAAAGCTGCACTTATTAAAGGAAACCGCATGATTGATTTGACTGGTGGTATGGGTATTGATTGTTTTTATTTCGCAGAAGCATTTGATGAATGCATTTATGTGGAAAAAAATACGGTATTAGCTGAAATTGCAAAACATAACTTTAATATTTTAGGTGCTAAAAATATTAAGGTAGTCCAGGGTGATGCTGAAACGATTATTAATAATCTTCCTTCAGCAGATTTAATTTATTTAGATCCTTCCCGCAGAACCAACAAAAAGGTCTTTTTGATGAGTGAAAGTGAACCTGACATGGCTCGTCTTTTACCCAAAATTTTATCAAAAACCTCCAACGTATTGCTTAAGCTGAGTCCGATGATGGATATTGCAGCAGCAGTAGATGAATTGAAGTATGTGGCTGCTATTCATATTGTTTCTATCAACAATGATCTCAAGGAAACACTATATTTTCTTAAACGGGGTTTTTCAGGTGAACCTATTCGGCATGCCGTTAATATAACAGGAACAGAAAAAGAGGTGTTTATATTCAGTAAATCTGAGGAATTGGGAGCAAAAGTGGCGTATGATTTGCCCCAAACTTACTTATTTGAACCTAATGCCGCAGTTTTAAAATCTGGTGCTTTCAAAATATTATCTCAAAAATTCAACCTCTCCAAACTTCATGTAAATTCTCATTTATATACCAGTCATCATATCTGCCCAGGGTTTCCAGGCAGAATATATAATGTGAGTGAAGTATTTAAGTATGATTTAAAAGCATTAAAAAAGGTAATTCCTGAAAAAAAGGTAAATGTTGTTGTCAGAAATTTCCCTTTGTCGGTTGAAAAGGTCAAGAAAGAAACAGGTTTTAATGACGGAGGGGATAGTTTTCTATTTTTTACTACCAATATGTTAAACAAAAAAGTGGTATTACTAGCTTCAAGGATCTAATCAACTATCGACAAAGCAAAAATCAGTTTTACAATTCCTAAAGTTATGGTAATTGTACCATAGTAACGTAATACAGTTTTTCTGGATTTATAATCTAGCCACCATAATACTATCCATGGTCTATATAAACCCACCAACATAAGAACAAGTGCTATCCAGAAAAATATATTTATAAATACCACAATTTAAATCAATAAAAAAGCTTTCTGGTGAGAGAAAGCTTTTTTTATAACCTTTAACTTATTAAAGTTTTCTTTTTACTTCTTTTTCTTCGTAGGATTCGATATTGTCGCCTACTCTCAAATCGTGATAATTTTTTATACTAAGGCCGCATTCGTAACCATTTTTCACCTCATTTACATCTTCTTTAAATCGACGCAACTGATTGATTTCTCCGGTGAGTATTACAATGCCATCTCTTATTAACCGTATCCTGTTATTCCTTTTAATAGTGCCTTCTGTAACCCTACAACCAGCGACAGTCCCCACTTTTGAAATTTTGAATACTTCCCGAACCTCTACATTTCCTACAATTGTTTCTTCTACCGATGGTGCCAATAATCCTTCCATTGCATCCTTAACTTCATTAATTGCATCGTAGATGACAGAATAAAGCCTGATTTCGATTTCTTCCTGTTCTGCCAATTTACGGGCACTTGAAGATGGTCTCACTTGGAAACCTATGATAATGGCATCAGAAGCAGAGGCTAAAAGGACATCAGACTCTGAAATTTGTCCTACTGCACTATGAATGATCTGAACCTGAACTTCCTGTGTGGAAAGTTTCAAGAGTGAGTCTTTTAATGCTTCTACAGAACCATCCACATCGCCTTTGACTATCACATTTAGTTCTTTGAATGAACCGATTGCCAAACGACGGCCAATTTCATCCAATGTAATGTGTTTTTTGGTTCGGATATTTTGTTCGCGGTGAAGTTGGGCACGTTTAGTAGCAATTTCACGAGCTTCGCGATCTGAGTCCATTACGTTCAGTTTATCTCCTGCCTGTGGTGCCCCATCTAAACCGAGTACTAACGCCGGTGTAGACGGACCTGCATAATCTATTTTTTCACCACGATGATTAAACATGGCTTTGACTTTTCCAAAATGTGCTCCGGCCAGCATGACATCTCCTACACGCATAGATCCATTCTGAATCAATACAGTAGCCAAATATCCTCTACCCCTATCCAAACTGGCTTCAATTACTGCACCATGAGCATTTCTATTAGGGTTTGCTTTTAATTCCAGCATTTCCGATTCAAGAATAACCTTCTCCAACAGTTCATTTACGCCAAGACCTGTTTTAGCGGATATTTCCTGACATTGATATTTACCTCCCCAATCCTCTACAAGGATATTCATATTGGCAAGCTCTTCCCTGATTTTCTCAGCATTTGCTTGAGGCTTATCAATTTTATTTATGGCAATGATAATGGGCACACCGGCTACTTGGGCATGATTGATAGCTTCTTTTGTTTGAGGCATCACATTATCATCAGCGGCAACCACAATTACCACCACATCGGTGATACTGGCACCTCTGGCACGCATAGCTGTAAATGCTTCGTGACCCGGAGTATCCAGGAATACTATTCTTTTACCACTTTCGGTAGTAACATCATAAGCACCAATGTGCTGGGTGATTCCTCCTGCTTCTCCAGCAGCTACTTTAGCATGGCGGATATAATCAAGAAGTGAAGTTTTTCCATGGTCAACGTGTCCCATAATGGTAACTATAGGTGCTCTATCCTGCAGATTTACTTCTTCGTCTTCAGATACATCAACGGTTAATTCATCATCTGAAGAAATGAACTCCACCTCATATCCAAATTCGTCAGCAATGATTGTGAGGGTTTCTGCATCTAGCCTTTGGTTGATGGACACAAATAGCCCCAAGCTCATACAGGTTGAAATTACTTCGTTGACAGAAACATTCATTAATGAAGCCAGGTCATTTGCAGAAATAAACTCATTAACATGGAGTACTTTTGATTCTTCCTGTTCTTTCATCAGCCTTTCTTCTTCTGCTTCTGCAAAAGCTGATCTTTTTTCCCTCTTGTATTTAGAACGGCTTCCAACACCTCCAGCTTTTTTCCCACCACTTAATTTGGCAAGGGTAAGTTTAATTTGTTCCTGGATTTGTTTATCGGAAACTTCCTCTTTTTGGAATTTTGTTTTTTTACGAAATTTTGACGGGGTTTTTTCCTTTTCTTTTTCCTTTTTCTTTGCATCGGCCGTTTCAGTAGGTCTTGGTTTGTCTACTGTTTCATTAGGCTTTTGAGGAATCCGTTTTCTTGGTCGTTTCTTTTTCTCTTTCTTTTGATCATCCGAAGATGCAACAGGTCTAACTACTTTTTTGGTTTTGATTCTTTCCTCAGGCAATTCAATTTTGCCCAAAACCGTTAAACCTTTTAGCTGATCTGCTTTAGCTTCAATTCTTTCTAACTTCTCAGGAGTGACGCTTTCTTCTTCTGATGCGATAATTACTGTTTTTTCTTCTTCTGAAGGTGTTTCTTCTTCAGTTGCTATTGTTTCAGTAATTTCCGGTTCTACTTCTATCTTATCTTCCTCAGCTTGTACAGGTGTTTGTTCCTGTTCAACTTCAGGTTCTTCAATTTTTTTGATTTCCGGTTGTACTTCTTTTATTTCTATTGTTTCCGGCTCATTTTTGACAGGCTCCTGCTTTACTGGTTGTTCTTCTTCCTTCTTTTTAGTTGGTTTTTCTGAAAGATCGATTTTTCCAACCACTTTTATACCTTGAAGTTTAGGGGCTTGAGTGATTGGATCACTATTTTTTGGTTTTCCCGTTGGTTCTTCCGGTTGAGGTTTTTCCGGTTCTTTTTCTTTACTTTCATTTTCAACTGATAGGTTTTTTATGAAAAACTCTTCTTCCTCTTCTTTACGATGTTTTTCTTCTTCCTTATCAGCGTCAATTATCAGATTGCCGGCATGCTTTTTACCTATAACAAGGCCAAGGGCCTCTTCTTTGTCCATTGCAGAAGATGCAAATTCTTTGGAGAGCATACCAAATTGCTCCAGAGTAATTTTTGTATTAGGTTTATTTTCAATTTTATAGCCTTTGGTAGCAAGATGCTCTGTAAGGGTTTGGGTACCCACATTCAGTTTTCTTGCTGCCTGACTTAATCTTATAGTCTGTTCTTCTGCCATACTTTACTATTTTTCACATCATCCAGGATTATTCGAATTCCTGGTTCAAAATTCTCAAAATATCTTCGATGGTTTCTTCTTCAAGGTCGGTGCGGCGAACCAGATCATCTTTTGAAAGTGCCAATACACTTTTTGCAGTGTCTAATCCCACTCTTTTTAATTCATCAATTACCCAACCTTCAATTTCATCTGTAAATTCATCCAGATCCACATCCTCCTCTTCTATTTCTTCCAGATCCCGGAATACATCGATTTCCAGGCCCACCAAATGACTGGCAAGTTTGATATTGTGCCCCCCTTTACCAATCGCCAGTGAGACCTGATCTGGTTTAAGGTAAACGGCCACTCTGTGTTTTTTGCCATCAATCTTTATGTTGCTGATTTTAGCCGGGCTTAATGCCCTCGAAACATATAGATCGAGGTTTTCTGTAAAGTTGATTACATCGATATTTTCATTCTGTAATTCTCTTACAATACTATGAATTCTGGAACCTTTCATACCCACACAAGCTCCTACAGGATCAATACGATCATCATAAGATTCTACCGCGACTTTAGCCCTTTCTCCAGGTTCACGAACCACCTTTTTGATTGATATAAGTCCGTCAAATACCTCAGGTACTTCATTTTCGAACAGTCTTTCCAGAAAGATTGGTGCTGTTCGGGAAAGAATGATCCTCGGATTTCCATTCACCATTTCAACTCTGTGAACTACAGCACGAACTGAGTCGCCTTTACGGTATCTGTCTTTATGAATCTGCTCGGCTTTAGGCAGTATCAATTCATTGCCTTCAGCATCAATCAAAAGTATTTCCCTGTTTAAAATCTGATAAACTTCAGCAAGAATAAGCTCCCCTACCAGATCTTTATATTTATTAAATAAGATATCCTTCTCCAGGTCTTTGATCTTTTGGATAAGTGTTTGCCGAGCAGTCATAACTGCACGCCGACCAAAATCCTCCAAACTTACGTCTTCGGCAACTTCTTCACCAATTTCAAAATCGGGTTCAATTTTTCGGGCATCCGAAAGACTGATTTTATCATAATCCCATATATCCTCTGAATTGTCATCCACAATTTCCCTGAAACGCCATATTTCAAGGTCACCTTTATCGGCATTGATGATTATGTCAAAATTATCGTCTGTACCATATTTTTTCCTTATCATAGTGCGAAAAACATCCTCCAAAATCCTGATCATGGTAGGACGGTCGATATTTTTGTTTCTCGCAAACTCAGCAAACGATTCAATTAGTGTTCCGTTGTCCATCTATTTAAATATTATCCTTACTAGTTATTTAAATGATATTTGTACTATAGTCTTTACCAACTCTGTGTATGAAATCTTACTTTCAACTATTCCTTCTTTTTTATTTTCTTTTCTGATACAAATATGATCATTATTTGCATCAATCAATTGACCCTCAATCGTTTTATTGGAAGTCAGATATACTTTTACCTTTCTGCCAATATTTTTTTGATATTGTCTTTGGATTTTTAGCGGGTAGTCAACTCCAGGAGAAGTTACCTCCAGGAAGTAATTGCCTTCAAATACATCCATCTCATCCAGCTGGGCAGATAGCTTCCTGCTGACACTAGCGCAAACATCTATATCGACCCCATGATCTCCATCGATCATGACCACTATTTTTTGACTGTTTCTGGCACCTGAAACTGATACATCTACAATAAAATGATCCTCGCTTTCCAGAATGCCGTTGACAATGGTATTTATATTTTCAATTATATTTTTCAATGACTTAGTATGAATAAAAGAGGGGACCCATGTCCCCTCTGCATTTTACTGTAATTCACACTGCAAATTTAGAATAATTTATTTTCTAAATCAAGCAGTTATCATTTTCATCTTATTATAACATCGTTTTTGTATATATAATTGATCAATGTTTTTGGAGAAAATAATTATAAAGATTGTTTGGGTTGTGTGAATGTGGGAAATGGTGTGTTTTTGTGAAATATATATACCTCAAGTTTAATAAAAGAACCATTCTTATATTCTGTGAAATTTAGACTTGGGTCGGGAATAAAACCGAATCTCGTAATGCTTTTTTTGCAGATTTCGTTTTTGCTTTCCACAATACCAACTACCTGATTTAAACCAAATGATTCAAAAGCATAAGCAATAATATGTGGAAGCGATTCGGTCATAAATCCATTCGACCAATATTGTGGCAATAACCAGTATCCCAATTCCGCTGTCAGATTAATCCTATCAACATTGTTTATGCCTCCTGCACCTAAAAACTCTTTTGTTTTTTTCGAACATACTGCCCACCAAATACCGGTTTTTGTTTTCTCCAGATAAGCAAACCAATCCATTTGCGCCTTGGTTTCCTCAATGCTTTGATAATTTACACCATAAAACCTGATGACATCCGGATGTGAAAGTCCTTTAAAAATTTGGGGCAAATCCTGAGACTGGATCTGCCGTAACCATAGCCTATTAGTATTTATCTCTGGGAACATTCATTAATTATTATTACTAAACACTCAATATTTAGATGTTCAAATATATTTTTTTCGTTTTCAATTGGTAGATGTCTTTATCAAATTAAATGTAAAATATGTATAATTTTTGGATGTTTCGAATTAAGCTTACCGGAAAGAATAATAACCTTTACAAAAAGTTTTTTAACTTTGGATGCATTTTTTAGAAACCTGTATGGTTTTTCATATTGTTCTCAGTTGACCCGATGGCTAAAAGAAAATTAAGGGAAGGTAGTGATAAGGAGGAGAAAAGGCCTTTAAATAAAAAGAATCTGTCCCAACTCATGGGAATTTTCAAGTTTGTTTTACCTTACAAAAGCCGGTTTATTATTGGTCTTGTATTACTGATCGTTTCCAGTTTTTTATTACTGACGTTTCCATTTCTCACAGGAAAATTAATTGATATTGCTGCAAACCGGGAAGATTGGATCATCAAGAGTATCGACCATATCGCACTTCTTTTGGGAGGGATACTTTTTTTACAGGGTGTAATGTCATATTTCAGGGTTTATCTATTTTCAGTGGTAAGTGAAAAATCAATGGCCGATATCAGGTACATCCTGTATCAGAAAATGATAAGCCTGCCAATGACCTTTTTTGATAAACGTCGCACCGGAGAATTGATAAGCAGGATTACCACTGATGTTTCCATGCTGCAAAGCACACTTTCTGTTACATTGGCGGAATTTGTCAGACAGATTGCTACTCTCGCAATAGGAATTACAATTATCTTTTTTACTACTCCTCAACTTACCTGGTTTATGCTTTCTGTATTTCCAATAGTAATTGTGGTGGGAATATTATTTGGCCGATATATCCGTAAACTATCAAAGATGACCCAGGACGAACTGGCTGATAGTAATGTAATTGTTGAAGAGACTGTTCATGCCATTCATACGGTAAAAGCTTTCACCAGTGAATGGTTTGAAGTGAAAAGATATCGTCATTCAATGGATAAGGTCATAAAAGTAGCGTTACATGCGGCTAAATTCAGGGGTGCTTTCATATCTTTTATAATATTCATACTATTTGGTACCGTTGTGGCCGTGATGTGGTATGGTGCACGACTGGTTCAATCAGGTGTGATGACAGTAGGCGATC
>JAEWLI010000045.1 GCA_023393375.1 Bacteroidota bacterium | reverse complement strand
CCCACACACTGTATATGAAAAAACCCAGCAGTTCTTAAATGAAACCGGAGCAGATGAATTAATGGTGGTTTCCCATATTTATGATCATGAAGACAGGATAAAATCTTACCGTTTATTCGCAGAGATGTTCAGAAAAGATTGAACTTTCGATTCTTCCATTAAATATATTGCCTGCCCTTAATTATTTATATCACATATATTTTATTCAAATCATATAGACAAAATCTATATCATGATAGATTAAAAAGAGTGAAATAATTAGCTACATGGGCTGGAAACCCGTAATTTTAAATGACAATTAAAAATGCAAGTATAGACCTATTAAATTTTTTTGAATTATGGACGAAAAAGAAAGAAATGTAGCCCCTGATAGCCCGGTATGGGATACCAACGAATCTAGCAGATGCCCTTTTATGAATGGAGCGGTTAATTTTGTTGCAGGTCGTGGTACATCCAATCGTGATTGGTGGCCAAATGCACTTAACCTTAAAATTCTACATCAACATTCTAACTTATCCAATCCTATGGGTAAGGATTTTAATTATGCCGAAGAGTTTAAAAGCCTTGATCTGAATTCAGTGAAACAGGATCTTTATAAACTGATGACTGATTCTCAGGAATGGTGGCCTGCAGATTACGGGCATTATGGTCCATTGTTTATCCGTATGGCATGGCATAGTGCCGGTACCTATCGTATCGCAGATGGTAGGGGCGGGGCAGGATCCGGTAGTCAGCGGTTTGCACCTCTTAACAGTTGGCCAGACAATGCCAATCTGGACAAGGCTCGATTGCTGTTATGGCCAATTAAACAAAAATATGGTCGAAAAATTTCCTGGGCGGATTTGATGATCCTTGCAGGCAATTGTGCACTTGAGTCTATGGGTTTTAAGACATTTGGCTTTGCCGGAGGACGTGAGGATGTATGGGAACCTGAAGATGATATTTATTGGGGGTCTGAAGGAGAATGGTTGGGAAATAAAGAGCGCCATGCGAGTGGTCAATTAGAAAGTCCACTGGGTGCTTCACATATGGGCCTTATCTATGTAAACCCGGAAGGCCCGAATGGCAATCCGGATCCACTGGAAGCAGCACATCACATCCGCGAAACATTTGGCCGGATGGCTATGAATGATGAAGAAACCGTTGCACTCATTGCCGGAGGGCATTCATTTGGTAAAACGCATGGGGCAGCTGACCCTCGTGATTATGTAGGGGCTGAACCTGCAGCAGCCAGTATCGAGGAACAAGGACTTGGTTGGAAAAATACTTATGGAAAAGGTAACGCTGGCGACACTATTACCAGTGGCTTGGAAGGTGCGTGGACTACAACACCGACCAAATGGAGCAACAACTTCTTCGAAAACCTTTTTGGTTTTGAATGGGAACTAACAAAAAGTCCAGCCGGAGCTCATCAGTTTAAACCAAAAAATGGTGCAGGTGCAGGCACTGTACCCGATGCACACGATCCGTCAAAATCACATGCACCTTTCATGTTAGTTACAGATATCTCTTTACGTGTGGATCCGATTTATGGGAAAATCTCCAAACGTTTTCTGGAAAATCCCGATGAATTTGCAGATGCCTTTTCCAGGGCATGGTTTAAATTGACCCATCGTGATATGGGTCCGCTGTCCCGTTATCTTGGGCCAGAAGTTCCTAAGGAAGAACTTCTATGGCAAGATCCATTGCCAGCTGTTACTTATGAGATGATCGATGATCTGGATATTAAGGAACTTAAGGGAAAATTGATAGACTCTGGTTTATCTGTATCTCAACTGGTATCCACAGCCTGGGCTTCCATATCCACCTTCCGTAACTCTGATAAAAGAGGGGGTGCAAATGGGGCACGTATTCGCCTGGTTCCTCAAAAATATTGGGAAGTAAACAATCCCGGGCAACTTGCAACGGTTCTCAAGGTGATAGAGGGGATTCAACAAGAATTCAATAATGCCCAGGTTGGCGGCAAAAAAGTTTCGATCGCTGATCTGATCATATTGGGTGGATGTGTTGGTGTTGAGAAGGCCGCCAGGAATGCTGGTTTTGATATAGTAGTGCCTTTCACTCCCGGACGTGTCGATGCTTCCCAGGAACAAACCGATGTAGAAGCTTTTTCAATTCTTGAGCCGAATGCAGATGGTTTCCGAAATTATTTCAGCAATAGGGACAATATATCAGCATCGGCAGAAGAGATGCTTATTGATAAAGCACAATTGATGACACTTACAGCACCTGAATTGACAGTCCTTTTAGGTGGTATGCGGGTATTGGACACAAATTACGATCATTCCCCACATGGAGTATTCACTAAACGGCCCGAAGTACTCTCAAACGATTTTTTTGTTAACCTGCTTGATTTGAATACCACATGGAAAAAAACTTCAGAAGCCGAAAAATTATTTGAAGGACAGGATCGGAAGACGGGCGAACTAAAATGGACCGGTACCCGTGTAGATCTAATTATTGGCTCAAATTCAGAACTGAGGGCTATTGCAGAAGTTTATGCGTCGGAAGATGGACAAGAACGGTTTATCAATGATTTTGTAAAAACCTGGACCAAAGTGATGAATCTCGACCGTTTCGAATTAAAATAACATTTTCCATTATAATTAAATAAAAAAAGGTGGCTCACAATGTCACCTTTTTTTATTTTCATTGGTATTTGATCAATGTAATATATGACTACTGCCTATAAGCCTTTTAACGCCCTATGACAACGAGCATCAATTAAAAATGTAACACAAACAAAAGTATTTGTAACATTTTTATAGGGGGATGTTTCAAGCACAATGGTTTTCTGTAACAAAATTTTCAGGTTGTTGCACAAAGGTTTAATAAATTTGAGTATATCAAACGTGACTTATTTAGTAATTTATGTTTAATATAATTATTTTTTAATGGATTCATCGTAAACAACCAATTTCATTCACAAATTATTCACAAAAACATTAAGAATGTTTTAGTTGCAATAACCACAGAGCTAAATGCTTTGTATGTACCAAGTCCTGAAAGGGATTACCCGAAAGGGTATAATGCTTTTTTATTTATTGATAAGAACATATTTTTTATTAACAAAAAATCAAATCAATACAAACTACTTAACAAAACATTATTATGAAAAAAATTTTAGGTTTTTCAGCAGTACTTCTGCTCTTGTTATCTGCTTGTTCAGAGGAACTAGTAGAAGAGAATGTTCCAAATGTTGAATTAAAATCGTACCAATCAGGCACCCATGATGGTTTTTTCTGGTCATTGTGGACTGATGATCGACCTGGGTCAGTTAATTATCAAAATGGATCAGGTGGCAATTATAGTGTTTCATGGAATTATCAGGGAAATTTTACTTGTGGTAAAGGCTGGAGCACAGGAGCTAGTAATAGAGTCGTGGGCTATAATATTGGTTCCCATAGTCATACCGGTGGCGGTGTAATTGCCTATTATGGTTGGACAAGAAATCCACTAATTGAATACTATGTAAATGAAAGATGGGGTGCTTCCAGACCTACCGGAGAACACAGAGGTACTGTGAACAGCGATGGAGCAACTTATGACATATATACAGCAATGCGGTATAATGCACCTTCTATCGATGGTACTCAAACATTCCGTCAGGTATTCAGTACCAGAAGAAGTATGGCACCAACAGGTCAAAATGGAACCATAACTTTCGCTAACCACAATAATGCATGGGGAAGTGTAGGTTTAGGCCTTGGAAGCGACTGGTCTCCTGCTGCTATTTTGCTTACTGAAGCATATGGTGGAAATAGTACAGGATATGTAAATGCAACTGTATGGAGTGCAGGAACTTCTGGCGGAGGTGGCAATACTGGAGGCGGCAATACCGGCGGTGGCACTTACCCTGTGGGCACTGAACTACCAATCACGCTAAGAGCACGCGGAACCACTGGTAGTGAACAGGTTCGGCTTATCGTAGGAGGTAACACTGTCGCAACTTGGACTCTGGGTACCTCTATGAGTAATCGCACCGTATCATTATGGACCAGTAGAGGGGATATTCGTGTAGAATACTTTAACGATGCTACCAATAGAGATGTTCAGGTTGATTATCTCATAGTTGGCAACCAGACACGTCAGGCAGAAAATCAGAGTTATAATACAGCTGTATGGCAGAACAATTCTTGTGGAGGTTCTAACAGCGAATGGATGCATTGTAATGGATCTATTGGCTTTGGAAATACTCCTTGATCAGTTTGTTCCAACAATAAAGTTTCAATAAAGGTTTAAATAATAGCTGCACGGTTTTTAAAGTCGTGCAGCTATTTTTATAATAAATTTACAATCGAAATAAATAATGATGAAAAAAATTTTATTGCCATTTTTAGTGATTGCCATAGGTGTTTTTATTGCTTGCTCTAATAAAGTTTCTGATAAATCAGAAAATGTATCAGACCTAATACTTAAAAAACATGATGACTTGGTGTTTGTAAAAGGAGGGCCGTTTAAAAACACTAAGTCAAACTTGTATGGTAAAGGGGCCAATATTCAGGATTTTTATATTAGCAAATATGAGGTAACTCAAAAAGAATGGTATGAAGTGATGGGGAATAACCCTTCCCAATTTAAAGGGGATAGCTTACCTGTAGAAATGGTGAGTTGGTATGATTGCATTGAATATTGCAATGAAAGAAGTATCAAAGAAGGCTTAAACCCTTATTATAACATTGATAAAAATACTGATCCAGCGAATATAAGCGAATTTGATAGTATTAAGTGGACTGTATCTATAAATACAAAGGCAAATGGTTACCGGTTGCCGACCGAAGCAGAGTGGGAATATGCCGCTGGTGGTGGTCAATTAAGCAATAATTATACCTATAGTGGAAGTGATGATGTGGATGAAGTGGCGTGGTATTGGAAAAATTCTGGAAATGAAAAATTATCAGGGGATTGGCATTGGATTAATTTACAAAATAATAAAAATAGGACCCATCCTGTAGGTAGCAAAAAGGCGAATGAATTAGGTTTATTTGATATGTCTGGCAATGTAAGAGAATGGTGCGAAGAATGGTACCAAGACTATGAGGTTAATCCTGGTATTTATCGGGCTCAGAGGGGTGGTGGTTGGATGGGTGGTGAAAACCGCTGCGAATCATCTAACCGAAATATGTTTGAAGCAAGTGGAATTGGCCCTGATCAAGGTTTTCGGGTTTGCCTTTCCTACGATCCATTGGAATCAGGTGAATGAAGGATCGATTATTTGAGCTATTTTTTGTAAAGAAATATATATTGATATTTGATAATTATTATGCACTAAGGTAATTGTGAATGAAATATTTGATTTTTACCATCTGTCTATACCATGTCACTATATTTTCAGTATTAGGACAGATGCATGACAGTGCTGTACCATTAAGTGCAACAGAAAATTTACCTGCTATTTCCTATTATGAGGATTTGCCAGCTATCAATATATCGCAATGTAAATCAGAATATCCCGAAGAAGTGATCCAGTTTGCATGTCCGATTTATACAGATTTTGACCCTTACCAGTCAGGAGAATGGACTGAAACACAAAACGGAAGCATTTGGAGAATAGGTATACAATCAAAAAATGCCTATTCGCTTTATCTTAAAATGATTATTTCACTTTCTCCAGAAGCTAAATTGTTTATTTATGCTCCTGGATATCATAACTTGAAAGGAGCTTTTACAAGTGCCAACAATAAGTCTGAAGTTTTGACAATTGCACCAATCCCGGGAGATCAATTGATTATTGAACTAAACCTGCCTGGTACAGTTGTACATAATTTTGGGGGATTGAAAATCATTAAAGTTTATCATGATTTCCTGGATATTTTTAAACAATCATCAATTCAGGGCAGACAATCCAATGCTTGCGATGAAGATATTAATTGCGTCAATGGAAGTTACTGGCAAACGGAAAAAAGATCGGTCTGCAAAATCATTTCCAATGGTGGAATGGGTACTGGCACGCTGATTGGTAATACAGCAGGAAGCAATATCCCATATGTACTCACAGCGAGGCATTTAATTTCATCAGAAGAAATCGCAGCTGAATCATTATTCCTGTTTAATTTCGAATCCGCTGGCTGTGGTGAAGGTCTAGCTTCCAACAGCAGTAGCTTATCTGGAGCTAATATAGTAGCAACTACAGATCATAAGGTGGATTTTGTTTTATTGAAACTTAAAGATACACCGCCACCTTCTTATCAGCCATTTTATGCCGGATGGGATGCTAAAAATACCAGTCCTCAAACAGGTGTTTGTATTCATCATCCTTTTGGAGGGCCTAAACAAATTGCAAAAGAATATCATCAGATAGTAAATGAAGATATTGGACAAGGTTTTGATGCAAACTCTACCTGGAAAATTTCACACTGGGAATTTGGCAGTACTCAACCTGGTTCATCGGGTGCACCATTATTTAATGAAAATCACCGGCTCGTAGGCACATTGTCCGGGGGGCGATCTTCTTGCAATTATCCAAAAGACGATTATTTTACCAAATTCAGTGTTGCCTGGGATGCGTATCCTCATCATTTAAATCAATTAAAACACTGGCTCGATGTTGATCGAACTGGCCAACTTGTATTGGATGGTTATGATCCTTATGGATTTAATGCCGGGTTTTGCGATACTGCCTGGAATATTTCAAACCATGATCAAATAGAATTGTCCAATACTGATCTAACATGGGGATGGATATCCGGACATAGTTCAGCAGGATATACACAGTTTGCAGAACGCTTTGAAGCAGAAGGTGTATTACAAATAAATGGCGTTTATCTTAATGTAGCCAAAGCTTTTTCATCAGATCCCTTGGCCCATATCGAAGTAATGGTGTGGGAAGGTGATCAATACCCTGAAAAGGAAATCTTTTCCAAATTAGTCTTCATAAAAAACCTTGAACCGAATACAGTGAAATATGTGGCGTTTGATACAGTTTTGAGCAATTCAGGCCCATTGTTTATTGGATATAAAATAAAATATAGCGAACCTTCAGATGTATTTGCACTTTATCATGCCATGGATAGGGGAAAAGCCCGATCCTCATCCATGTATATTTATCGTAATAGTTGGTATGCATCCGAAGATCCACGTGCATTTGACATGGCGACTTCACTTGGAATTGGAATTTCAGCATGTTATAGTAAACCTACTCCTCCTATAACTACCAAAATAAATGTGTACCCCAATCCGGCTTCCGGTTCCATTACTTTAGATTTACCGAACAGACCACCTATCCATAAAGTGATTTGTTATGATGCTTCCGGACGTTTAATGGCTGTTCAATTAGAGCAAAATGAGGCTGGTAATAAGTTGTATTTTAATTTAAAACCAGGAATTTATATTATAAAAATCATTACTACAGAAAAAGCTTTTTCATCGCGATTTGTGGTAAGGTAACTTCACAGTAGGTCGTTTAAATATTTAAAATTTGATGAATATAAAAAGTCTTTTATTCACCTTAACTCTCCTCTTGTGTTCGTTTTTTGCCTTAACTATTCAGGCACAATCTGGCAAAGTATTATCATTAAAGATAAAAGCTACTGACAGAAGTTATCTGTTGTACATTCCTGCTGCATATAATGGCCATACACCCTGGCCACTTGTGCTAAATTTCCATGCGCTTACAGGCTCAGCGCAATCGCAGATGGACATTTCCAGAATGAATGGTGTAGCAGACAGGGAGCATTTTCTGATAGTTTATCCTGAAGGATTACCGGTCGGGTCGTATAATTCAGGCTGGAATATTCCGGGGAACAGTATTACAGGTACTCAGGATGATTTACAGTTTACTTCTGATATCATTGACGATATTTATGCAAATTATAACCTTGATATCAGCAAGGTATATGCAACAGGATGGTCAATAGGAGGGGAGATGTCTTTCTATCTGGCCTGTGCTATGAGTGACAGGATTGCAGCTGTAGCCAGTGTTTCAGGACTGATGTTAGATGCCACTATTTCACAATGCTCCCCCGATAGACCTGTTTCCATGCTCCAGATATATGGCACAGATGACAATGTTGATCCATACAATGAAAAAGCTCCCCAATTTTGGTCGAATTATAATAATTGTGACCAAGATGTTTTGGTTACTGAATTACCGGATATCGATCCTAATGACAACAGCACAGTAACTTTTTTTGACTATCAAAATTGTGATGAAAATACGCAGGTTCATTTTTATCGGGTAAACGGGGGTGGTCATGCCTGGCCAGGCAGCTTTTCTATGTCCACACTTAACCAGGATATCAATGCCCATGAAGTAGTCTGGTCATTTTTTCAGGCCAATCCACATCCCAATCCCAAAGAACCGGAAATAATCACTGGGACGGATAAAATTATAGACGGTATGGTAAAGGTTTACCCCAATCCATTTTATGACTCCATCACAATAACCTATGAAGTGAAAGAGAATGCGATGATAAGAATAGCAATATATGATGTCACAGGTAAAAAATTATCTGTCTTAGTTAATAAGCTACACCACCCAGCCCTCTATACAGTTATTTGGGACGGTACAGACGAATCAGGTATAAAGTTGAATCCCGGGACCTATTTTTGCACCGTTAATATTGGATCTCAGAGTTTTTCTTCCAAAATTATCTTTAATAGTCCATCTGATTGAAATGTCTTTCCCCCCTTTTAGGATTTGGATGTAATTAGAAAAGAATTTACTAAGTAGGGTAAAATAAAGATAATCATCTTGTGGCTGAAGTACTTCAAAAGGTAACAATACAAGTTGATTATTAGAATAATAGATTGTAATTTAGAATAATACCTATGCTAACCGGAAGCATGTTTGTAGTTTTAGTTATATTAATGTATCTTGCAGTGCTTCGCCAATTCTGTCGCTCATTGAACACAGTTGTAAGGGGCATACATATTAAAACATTATACATAATAAGTTAAAAAAATAAAGAAATATGATACGAAAATTCAACTTTCTATTAGTATTCCTATTAATAGCTTTTATTAATTGTGAGGGACCAGAAGGTCCTGTAGGTCCAGCAGGCACTATATAACATTTATGGACAAATGGTTAAACAGATACAAAATATTTCAGGTCAAACGGTTGAATTACATCGCGGAAATATATCAAACGTATTGTATTTAATCTTGTTAACCGATGGTAGCATGATTTTTTCAATTGATAAAATTCTAATTACTGACTGAAATCAAACAAAACAAAAAGAACTATTCTGTCTTTAATTGGCCAATAGAAAATTGGCCAAAATGAATGGGATAATTAGAAACCTCCAGTCGTCATTCCAAATCTATCTAACAAATCAGCCAGTTTTTGATTTAAACTATTTTCACAAATATTTTTTATATTAGTCATACACTGCTAAAAATGATAAAAATAAAAAAGTACCTGCTCGCTGTTTTATATACTTTGAAGTACAGAATTTCAAGGATCAAACTGTGGTTAGGAATCAAGTTAGGCTTTATCCGATCGGTCATGATCATGCCCTATCTTGGGTTTGGCAATAACCGGGAGATCTTTTTTCCGGGCAGGGTATTAAGGGATCGGGGTATTGGCATATCGCAAATTGATGATAGCAGATGGAGGAATTTTATCAAAATGTATAAACGTTTTTTCACCTGGTCGATTCCGGAAGTGAATATAAAAGCTGAATTTCATGGGGCCGAACACTTTGCAAAAACAGATGAAGAGGGTTATTTTCAATTCAGGATTACCGTTCTTCCGCATGAACCTTTTTCTTCCCCCTGGCAGGAGGTAAAACTTGAACTTATGGATCAGGTTTTAAGAAACCAGAACAATATTATTGCAACCAATCAGGTCTTTATTCCATCAACTAATGTAGAATATGGCGTAATATCTGATATTGATGATACCATAGTACCTACCGGTGCTACCCGGCTTTGGGAAATGTTGAAAACCACCTTTCTGGGAAATGCGCATTCCCGGATTCCTTTTCCTGGTGTGTCCGCATTCTATAATGCACTGGCCTTAGGGTCAGCAGGCAGGGCAAATAATCCATTTTTTTATATCTCCAGTTCACCATGGAATTTGTATGATTTCCTCATGGAGTTTATGATGGTTCACCAAATACCCAAAGGCCCTTTAATGCTCAGGGATATTGGATTGTCAAGGGAAAATTTTATATCAGGTAGCCATTTTGAGCATAAGCTCACCCAAGTAGAACGAATCTTTGAAATAGTTCACGACATCCCATTTATTCTCATTGGTGATTCTGGACAACATGATGCCGAGATTTATCTGCAGGTAATCAAGGATTATCCTGGTAGGGTAAAGATGATTTATATCCGCGATGTAGCTCCCGCGAAACATGATAAAATGGTAAACTATGCCGAAAAAGCTTTTCAACTTGGTGTGGATATGATGCTTGTAAATGATACACTCGAAGCTGCACGGCATGCCGTTTCTAAAGGTTGGATACGGAAAGTTGACATTAGTGATATCGCTGAAGAAAAGACGGAGGATGAAGTAAAACAGCAAGAATCATTATTATAAATCTCCACCTAGTGAAAACGCTAACTTATATTTGTTTTATTTTTTATCGAAAATATATTATTATTCCATTGTTTATTTTAAGTCATAACTGTATCTTCGAGATAAAATTATATTTCACCTTAAAATAAACATTTTATGACAATTAAAAATTTCTTTTACACCTGTGCTGTGATCGCATTGGTTGGTTTTTCTTCTTGCAGCAAAGACGATAAAAAAGAAGATCCTCAACCAGACACTTGTAATAATTGGGATACTAAATATCAAAATGCGCTTGAGAATTATACCAATGCTGCAATGGCTTATGAAGAGAATCAGACACCTGCTACCTGTAATGCTTATAAAACAACAGGATTTGAGTTTATTGATGCCATTGAAGCTTTAATAACATGTCCGGGATGGACAGCTGAAGCTAAAGCTGAATTTCAACAATCTATCGCTGAAGCCAAAGAAAATCTTGCCGAATTTTCTTGTGAAGAATAAATATTATTGTAAAAACATTAATGATACCTTTCTGTCTGTTGACTGAAAGGTATTTTTTTTGTTCATAATAGTGTCCGATAATGATCGCCCAAATGACCGAATACGGATATACGCAATAGATAAAACCTTCATTAATCTGCTATAATGCGCAGTTATTTACATTGGAACATTAATTGACATTGCAATATTTAAAATTTAAAATGATTTTAAAGATGAAAAAATTTTTCCCCTTATTCATTGTGCTGTTGTTGGTGACAAGTTCATTGTTTGCTCAAATGCGTGAAGAACGAAATTTGCCACCATTTTCAAAAATTAAAGCCGGTGGTAGCTTTGAAGTGTTTATCAGGAAAGGAAATGAAGAAAAAGTTGTGATCGAAGCGAAATCCGGAGACTTGGAAAAAATACTGACAAAAGTTAGCGGCAATGTTTTGACCATCTCAACTGAAAGTTCATGGTGGGGTAATAGTAATTTCAACCTGAAAGGTGTTAAGGTTTTTGTGACTTATCGTGAACTTAATGAGATTGTTGCTTCAGGTTCCGGATCTGTGAAACTCGAATCAGCATTGTCTGCTAATGAGGTGGTATTGTCGTCCAGTGGATCAGGAAATTTATATTGTGAAAAAGAAATCAGTTCGAGAGGAAACATCAGGATCAGTAACAGTGGGTCCGGGAAGTGTAATATTCAGGCTCCCATTTCTACAAGGGAAGAAATAAGAATAACCAATAGCGGCTCTGGAAGCACATTTATTGAGGAGATCAATTCTGATGGTTTAAAAATTGATAACTCAGGTTCTGGAGGTATAAAAGTGAATGAAGGTACTGTACAAACACAGACAATTACCTTAAGCGGGTCTGGAAGTTTGCACCTTAACTACTCCAGTGCCAGGTGTGATTTAAGGAAAAGTGGGTCAGGCTCTGTACATGTAGAAGTGCGGGAAGAGTTAAAAGGCAACAGTTCAGGTTCTGGAAATATCTACATCGCCAGGAGCAATCCACGGATGAACATGAGCATTTCAGGATCGGGCAGAGTGAAGCATGTTGATTGACCCTGTCTGAATTTATAAATACATAATTGGTCATTTCTATTGATTGAATATTGATAGAAGGCCGATTATTTAAATATATAACTAACGGTTTGTATGTATATTTTTTATTTAAAATCACAAGAAACGGGTGAATATATGCAAAAAGTTGTGTTGAACCTGACTTTAGATCCATTTATTCAAATTTGATTAACTGATTTTCATATATAACTTTTTTAAGTCAAGTTAAAATTTATAGTAATATTATAGTTGAATATATCATTATATCCACATTTTCCAAATCTCTCTTCCCTTATGTTATTCTCTAATGTTTCTATGTAATAAATTAGCAGGAAATGGATTTATAGTTAATTTATCTCCTTGTATCTTGGATGATTGATTATCAAACACATTCAATATGAAACAAGGGAAAAATATTATTTGGTTAAGCTATTTGATAGTACTAATGGTAATATTGATATTAACCTCTTTTAACACCAAACCCAATAATAATTGGAGTGACCTACTTGAAAATTCTATTAAAGAATTCATAGACTGCAAGGAATCAAATCCAAATACCATCATTCCCTGTAGCAAATACATTGGTTTAGCTTTAAAAGAAGTGTACAAAACAAATGATTTCTATTTGCAAACAGAAAAGAGATACATGACAAATTCGGAGATTGCGGATTATTTGCAAAAAAATGAAAAATGGAAGCTATTGGGCAAAGCTTATGATCAGAAAGTATTGGAAGAGGCTCAAAATATCGCCAATGCCAATAGACCAGTGATGGCCGTTTATATGAATTCAGACAACATTTGTCATACGGCTATTATTCTGCCAGGTGAATTGAAGCTATCTGGTACCTGGGGTTTTAAAGTTCCAAACTCAGTCTCTTACTTCTTTAACGAACCAGAAAATTCCTATGTGGGCAAACCTCTTTCATATGCCTTCAGGAGGGATATGATCATGCAGGTATTAATTTACGGAAGAGATAAATAAGATCAATTTAGTTTAGGAATACCTTTTTCAATAGTAAATGAAGTAGTATCAAAAATAACTGTTGACTTGGATATTTCCATTTTCACCATTAAACCTTTTGAGTTGATGGGTGCTGCCTGATATGGTTAGTGGTTACTTACCATTGACTCATAGAAGGATTCTTATGTTCCATTTATTCCTTACCTTTCATATCCCCGATCATGCGCCATGACATATATCCCAACAGGGAGATTACCAATATTATGGCCAACCAGATCCAATTACGCGATGTGAACAAACTATCCTGTGGGGGTTCCACTACCGCTGCTATTGGTGTGATGTTCAAAGTTTTGACCATCTGGGTTTGGTCGGGAATACTGTCTTTATAATACATCAAATCATAATTGGGTCTGCGTAAATCAGGATCCCCAAACTTGATATGATAGGTTTCTCCTGCTTTTAAAGAAGCTGTGATATAACGGGTCAATTGAAAGGCTTGAAAACCGGATATTGTTAATGGTGGATTATCCTGGTTATCAATCACAATGCAAAACTCCTTTTCCATCAGTTGGATATTATATTCCCTCTCCTGATTGGACCGTAATTCTATATACTGCACAGGTTCCAGGTGTTTCCTATTTCTTTTGTCATATCGGATCCTGCATACTTTAGCATTGCGGAAATATAAGGCAGGTTGATCGATCGTGAATGATATTTTATCAATGACCTGTGGTGAAGGATAGCTAATCCACAGGTAAGATTGTTTATCCGTACTATCTTGTCGAACTACTTTTACATTTTCTATTTGAAGGTATTTCCCTTTCTCTGCCTCTGTATCATAATAACCTGCCTGAAGTATCTGAAGAGGTGAACTGGTGGAATCACTAATTTCCAATCGATAGAAAGCATAATTACTCAATGGGAAATCCAACACCCGTACTTCATAGGTTTGCTTTTGACTGTAAATGCTCTCAATCTGATATTTATCCCTGATCACATACCAATTTTCCTGATCATCACTGCCACTTAGTCTTGCTTTTTTGCGAACATCCGCATTACGAATCATCAAACTAATATTGTTGATGCTTTGGTCGGTGTCGCCTTGTAGGGTAAGGATGGTGCAACAGTTTTTTACCACTTCATTGGACAGGATTTTGTATTCCCGGAAAAGGAGTTTTTCATCAATTGCTTTCTCCTGTTGGAAAAGATAGGGGATTTCACTTTGATGATGATACAACCTGATATCTGCCATATCGCTTCTTAGGCGTGAGGTAATGTCAGGAGACAGGATGATGGAATAAAAACCGTTTTTCTCTACTTTCGGCAATGTGGTTTGCCATTTAAACTCCTGAGCAAAACCCCCATAATTTGAAAGAATAAATATGACTAAGATGATGAATTTTTTCATGCCTCTGGTGTTTTTACTTCTTCTTCCATAATCAGTTTCTTAAGTTTCTGGTACATATACGAAACTACCAGCAATAATATGCTTAAACATATGAATGCTGCAATCTTGCCGCCTTCTGATATACCACGGATATCAAACAGGAACAGTTTGGCCAGGGTAATAAAAAATACCGTTAGCGAAATTATCCTAAGGGTTTTCATTTTAATTTTCATGCCGATCAACATTAGCACGAATGATGATATTCCCCATAAAATCGGATAACCTATTTTATGACTATTGACCAATGCGGGATAGCTGCCATAATCCTCATTCCAACCATTTAATACCACCAAATGATCCAATTCGGCACTGGCTAAAAATAGCACTACAAAACAGATGAACCACAGAAAGGCTTTTCCTATGCCGGTTTTAAACCCATAAAAAGAGCGTATGTTGCTGATTGTCAGATAAATGAGTACTCCCATAAGGATCGTAAGGATATAATGATATAAGAAGCCTGACAGGGTAACATTGCCACTTCCCAAATAACTGTCACGTAATATAATTATATGTGGGTGGTAATAACCCATATAAACCAACATACCGAAAACCCCCAACATGGTAACCACAGAAACCAGGTGTATATTCCTGCCTCTTTGTGCCCAAATGATACAACCAATAATAAATAACAGGTTGTAACTTCCAATGATTACGCTTCTGAATGCCATGGAATCAACATAATAATTGATTTGATGGGTAAGTTCAAGTAAGAGGGAAATATATAAAAATAAGATAAAAATACCCTGGAGAAAAAACCGGTACACATTAGTCTCCAATCCGGAGATGAAGTTTTCACCCTCTTTATTCAATAATTTTAATGTGATTTTAAATGAAAGTAAAGCAACCACACTGGCAATAAACCCTTTATTGAAGATGGTGGCCAGCTTTTCATCAGAATACTGATAGATTTGGTACCAGTCCATCACCAGGCTAATGATCATCAAGCCCATGATGAGCAATGCACCCAGCTTCATTAATTTTATACCAGATTTCTGAGCTAACCAAAGCAGTAATACAGCTTCTACTGCCCAGAACAAAGTAATATAATTCCCTTCCAGTTGAATAGGGGCGGTCAAACTGATAAATGTAAGTGTCAACCCGATCAACAGATAATTCAGGTTCAGATCTATCTTACGGGATTTATACAATGTATACGCAAAGGCAAAATTAAATACAGCGATAAGTGCGGTAAATAACCCTCTCCACATGCCTTCTTGGAAATCCCCTAAAATAGTCATACCAGCCCAAAAATACAGGAATGAATTGCTGATGAGCATGCCGATATGAAATCCCAAAAACTTCCTGTTTTCTTTAATATGATTGATGATGTTCATCAGGAAGAAAATCAGGTAAAATAGCGTAGCGAAGAATAAACCCCCGACTACAGGTAGCTCATCATAAATGGCTGCATTTACCAGCCATGCGCCAAAAATAATTATTGTAAATACATAACATAACAGGTTGATGAGGCTCCAATTTTTAAAATAAGCCAATATCAACATCCCGAGATTAAGAATAGTCAGATAGCTGAATAATACTACATAATTGCCGTCTCCCTGGCTGACCAGGAAAGGAGTGAGGAAACCACCAATGATGGCAAGAGCAGCTATTTCTAGGCGGTCATATAATATGGATAAAATTACCGTAAAGAGGGTAATCAGGATCATGATGACAAAAGCTTCTGTTTGTCCCAGGATTTCATATTGCCTGAAAGCAATGGCAATGGTAAAATAAAAAATGGCCATACCGCCACCTATTAATACCGAGCTAAAGGCTTTATAATTTTTTCTCATTCTATGTGCCAGACCCAGCAATATACCACCAGCAAGTATGCCTATGAAAACCCTGCCAATAGGCGTAATCCATTGTTTATCAATAGCATATTTTACAAATAAACCAATACCCAATACGAGGATGGCAATACCAATTTTATTGATCAGGTTTTCGCCAATGAATTTTTCAAGATCCGGATTTCGTTCAAAAAATCCGGGTTTAGGTGGTCGGGCGGGTTCTTTAGGTGGTATTTCAGCATGGTAGACTACCGTCTCTTCAACTTCAGCAGGACTTTTTTCAAGTTCCTCCGGTTTTACGGACACTTCCTGAATGAATACTTCTTGATGAACAATAGGTTTTTCCTCTATTATTTCCTCAGGAATATCAATTTTCTCCTCGACAACTTCCGGTCTGATTGTAGGTGCTGCAATATCATCGGCTTTCTGAGTATGAGTTTCCTTCAACCTCCTGATCTCCATACTCAGGGAGTCAATTATTTGCCGAAGACTGTTGAGCTGCTTTTCCAATGCCCCCTTGGTATTGATTAGGAGGATCAGCAAAGCTACCAGAATAAAAAAATTCAATACTTCCATATTATATAATTTTGGGTGAAGATCTTGAATTTAATTTGCTTTTTAAAATTTAAATTATGGTTTTTCTTACATGGGGAAAGGATTGCGGAGGGCAGAAAACGGAGAGCAGGGGGAATATTAATAATTAATAATTAATAATGAATAATTAGTAATTGAATTAATAATCTGTGTAAATCTGCGCTATCTGTGAGCAATAAGAGGAACAAGGAGAAAGCAGAAAGGAACAAGGATGCAGAGAGCGGAGAGCGAAGGGCAGGGAGAAAATTAATAATTAATAATTGAAGTAATAATCTGTGTAAATCTGTGCTATCTGTGAGCAAAAAAAGGAACAAGAAACAAGGGATAAGGAACAAGTAACATATTAAATTTATTGATTAAATTAGTACCAACCTAAAATTAGAATCCCTATGAAAATCAAAGTCATCACATGTTTAATAACCTTGTTTATCATAACAAGTTCCCAACTTACTGCTCAACAATTGAATAAGGCCAAGATGGATAGCCTGTTTGCGCTTATTGAAGCCAACAACAAAGGGATGGGTAGTTTATCAATATTTAAAGACGGCGAAGAGGTATATCGCAAATCAATAGGATATGCCAATCTAACCAACAAACAGCCTCTGAACGAAAATACCATCTTTCGGATCGGCTCCATCTCCAAGATGTACACCGCCACCATTACCATGAAACTAATAGAACAGGAAAAATTAAAACTTGAGACAAAACTCAGTGAATTTTTTCCTGAGGTTCCCAATGCTGAAAATATTACTATTGAGCATATGTTGAGGCACCGGAGCGGTATCTATAATGTGACCAATGCTCCGGAATATTTTACTTATATGACACAATCGGTCTCGGGTAAACAGATGGTCGAAAAAATAGCCAAATACGAAAGTCTATTTACACCTGGTGAAAAAGCGGAATATTCCAACAGCAACTACTTACTATTAACCTACATTGCCGAAAAAATAACCGGTAAGAAATTCCCTGACTTACTACAGGAATATATTTCCAAACCTCATCAACTCCGGTACACCAAATATGGATCAAAAATAGACCCGAAAAAAAACGAAGCCTTGTCTTACGCCAAAACATCAGACTGGGTACCTGCACCTGAAACCCACATGAGTGTACCTGCCGGTGCAGGGGCAATAGTTTCTACCCCCAGCGATGTAAACAAATTTCTACACCTCCTCTTTAATGGAAAAATAGTATCTCCCAACTCCCTGGAACTGATGATGAACATACAGGACGGATTTGGGCTGGGCATGTTTGAAATGCCGTTTCATAATCAAAAGACTTATGGTCATGGAGGGGGTATTGATGGATTTTCTACCTTGGCTGGCTATTTCCCTGAAGAAAAAGTATCGATAGCCTATTTTTCAAATGGTGTAATGTTACCAGTAAATGATATTTTCGTGGGTGCGGCAAGTATATACTTTGATTTACCCTATGAATTACCTGATTTTCGTGATGCCATTACCCTCAAACCAGAGGAGTTAGACCAATATTTGGGCGTCTATTCATCACCTACATTCCCACTTAAGATTACCATTTCAAAAAACAGCAACACGTTGTACGGGCAAGCCACTGGTCAATCAGCTTTCCCATTGGAAGCATATGACACCAACAAATTCAGGTTTGAACAAGCGGGTATCCAAATAGAATTTAGTCCGGAAGCCGGGAAATTGATACTAAAACAAGCCGGAGCAATGTATGAGTTGGAAAAGGAAGGGTAGGTGGTTAGCTCGTAGTTGATAGCTCGTAGCTGGTAGGATGAAAGGAAGCGGAGGGCGGAGAGCGAAGGGCAGGGAGAAAATTAATAATTAATAATTAATAATGAGTAATTGAAATATGTATCTGTGTAAATCTGTGCTATCTGTGAGCTTAAATGAGAAAGGATGCAGGGAGTGGAGTGCACCATCTCTCCAACTTCACAAATAAAACAAATCAGACCAATAAAAAAAATATCGATTGTGTTGAGGATACTATTCATAGGGATGTTTTTAATGGCGGTTGAAACTACCATGGCACAGGTTTCTGTGATAGGTGGTGCAAACTATTGTACTGTCAGAAATAATGATTTGATACAAAACCAGGAACCGATCTATGCCCATCATTTCGGTGTGATGGTGCGTTATCACCCGTTCAGGAAATTGCCAAACCTGTCCATACAAAATGAACTGATTTTCACTCGAAAAGGCTATCAACAAGAACTGGATAAAACCTATCTATTTCATTTTAATTATCTTTCCCTCCCGGTTCTCTTAAATTACGCTCCTGCAAAGTATTTTTCTGTTCACACAGGAATTGAACTTAGCGGCTTGATTAATACAAATCTTAAAAAAGGGAATACAACTTATAACAATGAAGCCCTGGGAATTGTAGGTGGGTTCAGCCTTTTTGACAATGCAAGAATCAGCCTATATACCCGGTATACCCATGGTTTAGTACCCATGTTAAAATATTATACTTTTGACAAGTTGGGGAATTTTACCGGAAATATAAAGGACTTTAAAAACTCATACCTATCAGTCGGATTAAAAATCAATATTTATAATGAACGGATTGAGATATATTAATCAACTCATTTTTGTCATACTATTATACACAATATCCGGTTGTGACCCTGTTTTTGTGCCTGACCCCATAGATCCCAGATTGCCTAAGTACACAGAAAATGGATATAATGTAGCAGGAGCATTTGTCAATGATGAGGTGTGGAAATCTAAAGCATCCGGATCCTTTGGTTGGACGGCCCCTCCTAAAAATCCTGAAATCATATTTTACCCGGATGAAGACAGCCTGATCATACAGTTTAAAGGTAACTCAAACATTTGCGATAACATTGAATTTCGATTGTCAGGGTTAAACGTACGCACATATGATGATCTGCTCTCGTTGCACAATACAAAAATTCATTTGGATGGCATCACAAATGCTGCTGCTTGTTTTCCATACAATTATTGTTCACGTGATTTTGACCAACATTGCCCGGTAGATGGGGTAGGGCAACTGTACATAAAAAGAATAGTTGAAAATGAATCGCAAGATGGCCTGATTCTTTCCGGTACATTTGGATTTGCGTTTGATGATCCCAACTTAGGTTTTGTTGAGGTCTCGTATGGACGTTTTGATTATATTTTTAGAGATGATAGTTTGTAGCTGATAGCTCTTAGCTCTTAGGGTGATCGTAACCAACTCCAGCGGGATGAAAGTTTGCTAGAAATTTGAATATGCGATAAAGGACGTATCCGGATTTAGATGAAGTTAAAAGAAGCAGGGTCCGCTATTCCACATCAAAATGTAATTTCGGTCCATTGCCACTTTCATCCTCAGATGCATAAAAAGAAGGGTTAATAGCACCTAAAGGACGCATCATCAACCCTTTTGTCGTTCCATCCAACAATCGCTGCAAAACAGTCTGTGAAATGGTAATGAAATTTTTACCGTCTGGCTGTTTAGTGACCTCAGTATCGAAAATCATTTGCGGATTAAAAACCTGCGCGTAATCCTTATCCCCTACGAAATTTCCATATGTTACCTGTTCCTCATCCCAATTTGGGTCGCCACCGAGTATCTCAATGATTCGCACCTTGCCAAACTCCTCTCCAAAGTCCTTTCCGTAAGCCTCAATGTAATTTCCTCCACTATGTACCGAATAGGTGGTAAATTCGAATACTCCGGCACCGGCAGCCTTTGAACCTTTGTATGGTTCCAGGTCGAACCTTATGATTGCCCATTGAGGTTCACTGATGGTTAAGATGCGTGCTATACCGTTTTTTTCTTTGGCATGCCAGTCGTTAAAATTCACTTCCGGAAAAACCGAATTGATCAATGCGTCGTGCATAGCCTCAAGGTGAATGGAGAAACTGCTCAATTCCGGTATTGGCGGGTGATAAGGCGTTGCCGGTCCTTTATCCGGTCCGGCGCGTTTCACATTAATAATTTCCGCACGATAATAGTCTATGTCCACTTCGTAAATATCCAACCCGAAGTCGGTTACACCTAATTGCACGTACAGTGAATCGCCTGGAACGGCGTCCAGCTCATTTGTCGTCATGCTGATCACGTGCCAACTGGTATCCTGCAAGTCAAATTCCATTAAATCCTTATGAAAATTCGTAGTTCTTTGGGTGTTCACCATAAAATTCAACCGGCGCGGCGGATTATGGATACGCACCCTGGCTTCCACCCGCAATTCAAAATCGGGATCCTTTAGCTTTTTTAAATCCAAGAAGGACGCTATGTTGCGTTTTATGATCGTCCAATAAATGTTATGTTTGTCTTTTGTCGCATCCACATAAATGGTCGCATAGTCATCGCGTTGTAAGAATTCCATGGTCGCTGCGCCGTCGCCAGTGAAAAAGAACCATTCTTCGATTTCTTTTCCATTAAAATGATCAACGAACTGCGCTTTGCCTATTACAGATGTGAGAAGCGATAATAACAATATGATTAAATTTCTTTTGAGAAGCATATAAGTTTTCATTTGAAGACCTCCTTTTTGCAGGATAACAAAAGTAATACAAATTCATTTGGATGGCATCACAAATGCTGCTGCTTGTTTTCCATACAATTATTGTTCACGTGATGTTGACCAACATTGTCCGGTAGATGGGGTAGGGCAATTGTCTCGAATGGATGTTTTGAATATATTAATAAGTTGATAGCTGGTAGCTGATAGTTGGTAGTTGGTAGGGTGGCCGTAGCTAAATCCCAGCGGGATGCAAGTTTGGTAGAATAATAAATATGTAGCCAAATAAAGTGCTGTAGACACGAAACATAGTTTTCTTAGTTTGTCTTAGTGGATGGTAGAGTGAACCCAGGCCATTCTAATTCCATGAGATTTATAGATTATGGGTAAGAACAGAGGAATTCTTTTTTTAGATTCTCTATCTCTTTTATTTCGGGCAATCCGTGTTTAGTGCGGTTATTTCTGATATAGGCTATCGCATTGGCCAGGTATTTTTCATCTTTTATTTCCGACCTGCCGAATTTCTGCGTCCATACCGGAAGCTGCGTTTTCCCCCGTTTCGTAGTACGGTCTTCTTTCGGTTCTTCCGACGAGGAGGCATCCGTGGCGGCAGGGGAGAGGGTAGTATCTACTACCGAGATACCGCCTACCTCGGGCGTATCCTCTACCGACAAGGGGGCATGCCCCCTTGTTGCTGAGACGTCCGAGACGCCTCTAGCTGCTTCCCGGCCGGTAGTATAGCCCCGCTTTCTATTTCGTATTTTCGCACTTACCGATTTTAGTTTACCTATTATTTTCGGAAGTTCTACTTCATCGCACACCAGCAGAATATGCATATGGTCGCCACAGATGTTATATTCCAGCACGGTCAGTTTATCGGCTATTACGATATCTTTTATCACTTCGGTGATAATTATTTCGTCTTCCTGGTCTAGCCACACCGGTTCCCCAACTACAATATGGTTGTCGAACATGCGCTGTGAGTAGCGCGAATTATGCGTAGCCGTGGTAACATGCCATGCTTTTTTCGACTTTTCGTGGAAAATATTCGGAAACCATTGTCCTCCCATGTTTCTTAGTTGCTGTTACCAGCGGATTTTATTTTATTTCTACCTTGTGACTAGTTTTGGTTAACAATTCATTGGTAAAAATTAAATCTTCTACCTCGATTGATATATTCATTTTTAAATCTGTACCGAAATCGCTTACAAAGCTGAACTTGGTATCAAATATGGCTTTACCACTTCCTTTTCCTTCTGCTTTAATTGTAGTTGATTCTTGATCCATATTTAGTTCAATTTCTTGTATAAGGTCAAAATAAGCAATGTCATTGTCGATTTTATCCAGTGTATAAGTAGTTGATATGATCACATTCACATTTGCTAAATCCGCCACAGGAATTGTCATAGGTATAACCTCATTAAATGAATCACCAATTTTCATTGGCTTTTTTGGAAAAGGAATGCTTTGCGTGATTGATTCTAGAGATGATTTTATTGAGTTTTTCGTTGCATCATTTACTTTCTCACTAATTATATTCAGTACTTCCACTTGTCCATTGGATTTATATTTTCCTTCAATAATTAACCCTGTCATTGGATTTTCCTTTTCTTCCTTTACTCCGTTTAGTATTGTAGTTGTATTTATGGACTTATAAAGCATTGTATACAAGAAGCTTTCATCGTTTTGCTTCTTCCCATTTTTCATTTCAGTCTTTAATTCAGTTTGACTTATACTTTCAATAGGAAAATCAAACCCGTTCTCCTTTAATTTAAGCATTCTTTCTTTCGGTCCAGACACATCAATGATATTTTTTGAGTCAGTTGAGCTTGTTGTGAAATACTCTTTCTCTGGTAAAAATTTTGATTTAAAAACGATTTCCTGATCTTGGGTACAAGATGTAATGGCAATTAATACCAAAAATGTTATAGTATGCTTCATATGTAGTTTTTTTAACTCACTGGAAATATTTTCGGGCTTTGCGGGTTCGGGCTGTTTTGGGATTACAACTAAGTTCATCCGCTTAATTTTTTGAATGTTCTTCTATCCATTTTACTGCTTTTTCGTTATTCAATTCAGCAGCCATTCTTATATTTTCAAATGCAAGCTCATTTTCTCCATTCTCATAATGTTGTTCACCCTTGTATAGATAAGTCAAAGAAAGAACTCGTTTTAAATCCTTGCTCTCAGGGTTGAGTTTTTTTGCTTGTTCGTAACAAGCAAAAGCATAATCATACTGTTCTTTGTCAGCGTAGTGAACGCTACGAACCATCCAATCAGTTTCTGACCGGCAACATGGTGTCTAACGTTTCGGTGGTATGTTTCGTTGCTGATTTATATGCACTTCACTATCCGCCGAAACATGGCTAAAGGTAAGGGAAAAATGCCGAAACTACAAACGAACCCGCTATGGCATATACCATTCTGTTACCTGCTGTACTTAAGGATATTATTTTGTCTTTTAATCTATTTAATGTATTTGGCATTTTTTGCCAATCAATAGATGTTCCATCAATCACTGCTACTACTTTGTTATTACTATAGAAATCTATATGTTCATATTCACCATTTATAAAATCCTCATCTGAAAAGTAATCTATAGCAAAATCATTGTAAGCATAACTCTTAATGTAGGTTATATGAGTAATATAATTTCTATATTTAATGAATACTGTACGAGTTTTATCAATAAACTCAATATAAATTATTTCATTATTCTTTAATCGAGTATAAAGGTAATAAAGAACAACTATAAAAGAAACAACAATTATAATGGTATTTATTTGTTCAAAATATTGTTGACCTATCATTGGTTCACCATTTATAAGTTTCTTTCTAGTAATTATTAATATTAATATATAACATCCAGCATAAGTACCTATAAAAATAGCTGCTAACTTTAAATACTTAAAGAATAGCCAATATTCTGTAGGTCTTTTTATCTGATATTTTTCTGTAATCGCTATATTTTCCATGGCAACCTAATATGGCAGCTAACGTTTCGGTGGTAGATGCCATAGCTGATTATTTTGCACTTGATAGTCTACTGAAATATTATGTTTTAGGATTTATTGGTGATGTTTTTCTTGATAATGATAGAATAATTTTCTGATGCTACAAATGAAACAGTTAAATTTTTATGCTTATATATATTCATCGATTCATTATTGTCTATTTGCTCAAATTTACTATTTGCTAAAGATGTAAATTCATTATAAGTAGGTTGATCAACAACATAAATAATCTCATCGCTGTTATATAACAATATAAACTCCTTAGTTTTTAGATGATAATACTTATAATACATATCGTTTATATATGAGCTATCATATTTATAGCCGTACTCGACAAATTGATTATATTCTGGATCTAATATTTTGGAATTAAATATTTTTATGAGCTTTGCTAATGGTATTTTCGCAGGATTGTAGTTATATTTAAAAAATCCAATTCTTATTAACCAAATTCCTGGAGCTGCAATAAGTAGTATACCTAATAAGCTTCCAATTAATGCCCCAAGGTTATTTGAAAGATTATAATTTAATGAACGTGGCAGAGAATATACAAAAACTCCAATGATCCATAAAATACCAATAATTCCGATTGACTTTCTTCATTATTTAAATTATTAAAGTTTAATTGCAATATTGTATCTTTTCTCTTAGTACCTCTGTCCTACATACCACCTTTAAACAATATTAATCATTAATAAAACCACATCAAAATAAAAAATTCGAAAAGATTGTGGTTACGGTGTGACTATACCATAATGAAGGAATAGTTTTACCATCGTTTCCGGAATTATTCTTTATTTCCATGAGACAACTTCACCATTCCCCGCAAGACCGCTGGCTTTGTCCTCACCGGAAAGCTTCGATGGGAGTCATGAGAAAACTTCACCACTTCCATTAAGATAGTTTCGACAGTACATAAGAGAAAGCTTCGCCAGTAGGCGAGAGGAAGCTTCGTCAATGGGAGGGGGATAATTGATTAGGCAGGGCAGATAATAAAATGGCAGTAATTGTCCTGCAAGTAGTAAACAACTAGCACGTGATGTGCGGCTAAAAATGGTTTTTTATGGGAAAGGGCAATAACTGATCCTTTAGCAAACAACTATAGGAAATGCAGGAGGGGTAAATGAAAAAAGCGGGTCAGGGCACCCGCTTTCGTAAATTACCATTGGTCAACAAAAGGATAAACTGTCTTCCTTTTATTTGACTTTCAGACCTTTCAGCCTGGAAGCCCGCAACACTTTGGAACCGTTGTTTTTCCTTCTCAGCTCCAGTTCGTAACTGCCAGCAGCAAGACTGTCCGGTAAGATGAATATCACCTCAGCCGGTTGCCGCTTCACTATGTTTCTTACCTTTGCTTCGGCGCTTCCATTGATCAGGTAGATACCTTGTTCTGCATCCTGTTCGTCAAAATCAAGGCGGTACCCTTTTATGGTAGCCGGTCCATTGCTGGTGATCACATCATTCTCGGTTTTGGAGGTATTGTCCAACAACACGAGTATATTGGGATCCTGGTTCGAATTCTCGATCTTTTCCACGGGTGCCTTCTGCAATGCATCTACCACCATTTTACCCGCCAATACGTTTACCCTTAGGCTGTGCCTGGATGGGTCGAAGCGATCGTCAGGTCCGGTAAAAGATCCTTTTATGCCCGGTTTGAAATTAGCTACCGGTGTTACTATGGAATATCCCATGGCCAGGTACTTGCTTATGGTCATGTGGAAAAGATACAACACGGAATTGATATCCGGTTTGTTAATGGTGGTTCCCTGGCTCACCATGTCGTTAACAATCTGGTCAATAGTCATCTGACCGGTTGTCTTGATCTGCGCCGCACGCTGGGCATCAGCAAGACCACGGTCAAAACATACCAGGAGAAGCTGGACTATCTTATCACAGATAAATTCAGCTATGCAGATTTGATCAAACTAGAGGCACCTGTGCTGGAAGCAAAATTCCATCAAATCGGGATAAAAACAGGGGAAATTTTGAATTGATAGTGAGAAATGTGGTGTAGGCACGAACTTTATTTCAGAAACCAAGTGGACTCCATTGAAAAAAATATGTTATACATATATATCGTTATCATGGTCATTATTTAAAAGGGGTCATGTGATTCTAAAGATTGAAGCTCGCTATTATAAGAGGTCGTATTTTTATTCAATAATATTTCAATTAGGTTTTTGTTAAAAATGGTTACACCGTTTTGATTCAAATGGTCGTAATCATAAAAATGCAGTGAGTCATTTAAAGAGACTATTTCATTGAAATTGTAATAGTTTGAGTAATTCTTCATTAAACTATCAAAATGGTAAGTATTGACGTAACTATTGTAACAAACTTGTGTAATAGGTGCATAAACCAGGATTAACTCAATTTTTTTACTATTCAAAAGTTGTACTATTTCGGAAAAGGATTCAAGTTGATAAGAAGTTATAGAAATTTCTTTTTTCTGAAATTGTGAAGGCTGGTAAAACTCCATTTCTCTTTCTACAAAACCACCTGACACATATTTATCTTCCCCTTTGATCACAGGCTCTGTTACAGATTTATTTAGCCCTAAAAAATCACGAATAAATCCATAAACTAAAGTATTATACGTTCTTATATTATTAATTGTCAATGACATTTTAATAGATTGTAGATCATTTTTATCATTTGCTATTATATCAAGAGATGATTCAACACCGTCTAATGTAAATGTAGCTGGATAAACTTCATATATTACTAATTTTGGATTTAAAATATCTAAATACCTGTTCAATAAGACTTTTGTTTGAGTAGGAGTTTGGGCACTTGATCCCAAATTAAATGTTTTAAATCCGTATTCTGAAAATATTCTTGGATCAAGCCCCCTATAAGCATGTGATGAGCCCAAAAAAAGGATATCTATTTCATTATGATCTTTTATCTCGGATAATCTCGAATGCATATGACCATAGGAATGCATTCGATAATTAATATTCGGCTTAAATAAGTGGGGTGCGAAAAGACCCCAAAAAAACAAGAAAGTAACATAAAATACTGTCGTAAATAAAAAAAATGTGAAGGTATTTCGAATTAGTTTTTTCATCGTTGGTCTAAAATTGAAAATAGATAAATGGTGATTCGACAGATGGCATGAACATGCCAATCGTAAAAATGATTAGTGAATAAAATGTCCACCGCAAAGGCCTATTCCATCGTAATTCTAAACTCGAGATAGCATATTGTCCTTCACGTCCGAGCCATTCAATTATTACAAAAATAGCGGTAAGGATCATAATTACCAAAGATCTTCGAAAACCAGAAATACTTGGAAATTCAAATAGTGAGGTTGATAGAATGTTCGAAATAATACTGAAAGCATGCCCTAAATTTTCTGCTCTAAAAAATATCCAGGCAAAAACAGTTAGTCCAAAAGTTAACACCATAAAAGAGAGTTCTTTAATATTGGGGAGTAATTTCCCTTGTGCAATTGTTTCAAGATTATTACGGTTCTTATTGGTTAATAACAGAGGTAAAAAATAAATTGCATTTAATGCTCCCCAAACAATAAATGTCCAATTCGCTCCATGCCAAAATCCGCTAACCACAAAAATGATAAAAGTATTTCTGATTTTCATCCAGGTTCCACCACGACTTCCTCCTAACGGGATATACAGATAATCTCTGAACCATGTGGAAAGTGAAATATGCCAGCGTCTCCAAAATTCTGCAATATCTCTTGAAAAGTACGGATAGTTAAAATTTTGCATAAGGTTAAATCCAAAGAGCTTGGAGGTACCAATGGCTATATCTGAATAACCAGAAAAATCTCCGTATATCTGAAATGTAAAAAACAATGCTCCAAAAACCAGTGCACTACCATTCATATCCTCTGAATTATTGAAAATCTGGTTTGCAAAATGTGCACAATTATCTGCAATTACTATTTTTTTGAACAACCCCCAAAGTATTTGGCGCATGCCGTCAACGGCTTTTGAGTAATCAAACATTCGTTTTTTGCTAAATTGGGGCAGTAAATTGGTTGCTCGCTCAATTGGTCCAGCAACTAATTGAGGAAAGAAACTGATGAATGCTGAAAAGGCAATTATGTCTTTTGTTGGTTCAAGTTTTCGTTTATAGACATCAATCGTATAGCTCAAAGTCTGAAAAGTATAAAAACTAATTCCTACAGGTAGAATTATATTTAAGGAGTTTGCTTTTATTTCTGTTCCAAAAAAAGAAAAGGCGGTTATAAAGTTGTCAAGAAAGAAATTGAAGTACTTAAAAAACCCTAAAAAGCCAATATTAACCAAAATACTTGTCCATAGTAGGATTTTCCGTTTAAGCTGGTTTTCTTCATTTCTAAGGGTTTGTCCAACAATATAATCAACAGCAGTACTAAATATAATTAACGATAAAAACCTCCAGTCCCACCAACCATAAAATAAATAGCTTGCTGCAACTATAAGAAGGTTTTGAAGCCTTAAATGCTTATTGATCACAAACCAATAGAGAAAAAAGACTATTGGTAAAAAAATTGCAAAGTCAATTGAATTAAAAAGCATTTTTTTGTAAATACTAAAATTTTCACCTTTTGTACATCGTTTATACAGCACGATGCACAACATTCCCACTCGGAATGATTTACATTTTTTGCTTTTTAAGTTTATTCTAAGTCTATAACACCAAAAGATGGTTTTGATATATCTTCACCCTTATTTTTTGGCTTTTTGCAATAATAATCATAAATATAACCATTTTTAATCAAATGCAAAAGATAATTTTTTACGATATAGCTATTCTTTGGTGAGGGATGAGGCACATAATTTCAAGGAATTTGTATCCCTGAAAGTTTAGATGCATTTAAAGGTGAACTCTACACCGTCTTGGCAAATCTCAACTTATCAAACATTTAGTCGGAGAAACGAACCATCTAGGTTCTGCCATTTGTGTATTTCAGCACTACACCGCCATTGGAAAGCTCTTGTGTGGCAACAAGGGATAAATCGCTGGGTGATATTCCCTGTCTGAAAAGAGGTCGTCCACTACCTAAAATAACCGGGGCAATACCTATACGGTATTCATCAAAAAGATCATCGGTGATAAATGTCTCTGAAAGTTCGGCACTCCCAAATACATAAAGGTCTTTGCCCTCCTGAGCTTTAAGTTTGGCAATTTCAGCAGAAGCATTCTCTTTGATCAGGATGGAATTGGCCCAATCCACAGTATTCAGCGTTTTAGAAAAGACCAGTTTAGGAATGCGATTCATTAAGTCGGCAATTTTACCTGTTTCCTTGGTCCAGTGTGCGGCCATGCCTTCGTAGGTTACCCGGCCAAATACCAGATAATCGGCCGAATGTAATTGTTCTATGCTAAGTTTTTCCAATTCTGGCCCCCAAACGGTAAGGTGAAAAGGTAAGTCCCAGTTTTGTTTTCCTTCAAAATACCCGTCGAGGGTAATGATATTCCACATGATTAGCTTTCTCATTTCTTAATCCTCCGAAATATTTGATGTCTTTACAATTTTTAAATCTCCGGATGCTACAAACTCAATTTTTAATTGGTTCATAATAAAGCACTATTGCACCTGACCTAAATGTTTTTGTTTTTAAAAGTTTAAAATTAATCCGCTGACTGATGTTTTTAAATAAGGGTAAACCTTTTCCTGCTACAACTGGATGAACACAGAGCTGGAGTTCATCAACTAAATTAAGGTTCAAACAGGTAACAATTAAACTCGGACTGCCCACCAGTAAGTCCTTTTTCTCCCGCAGCTTGAGAGCTGACACTTCTTCTTCCACACCTTGTTCTGCAACCCTCACATTTTTCCACCCGATAGTTTCCGTTGTTAAGGTGTTAGAAAAAACTACTTTCGAGATATTTTCTATGCTTATGGCAAAATCATCCATGGCTTTGTTCCCTGTAGGATTTTTTACCACCGATTGCCAATATTCCATCAGCTGGTAGGTTTTTCTACCATACAAAATAGTGTCGGAATTATTTATGACCTCATTGTAATGCTGATGTAATGCTTCATCCACGATCCCAGCAGTATGGTCGCAAATCCCGTCAAGCGTCATGTTGATTCCTGCAATTAATTTTCTCATGATCCCTGTATTTAAAAAAATAATAACATTCTTGTGTGTGACGTGAACACTCTATAATTGGCTTTTCAATAATGATACAAATATCCGTTTCTTTGTTTACAATTTGGTGTCTGACATCGCCAATGTAAGGGGGCAATTGCGACTTTCTTATTACCGGAATTTGGAATTGATCTATTCTGCTCTATCATATTTTTACAAATTATCATTTTTCCATACAACCAACTGATACTGAAAGTATTTGCCCCAAAAAACAACTGAGGAATGCTTTACTTTGAGACAAATTCATGGTGATGAAAAGATTTCTTCTTGCAATCATTTGCTTCAGCATAATTTACATAACTGGCTGTAAATCAAACGCATATTTAAGCGTAATGAAGCCTGCTGCAATCAGTTTGCACCCTGAGATCAAACGTGTAGTAGTAGTAAATCGCACTGTACCTCAAAACAAACTGACCAATACCATTGAAGGTATTTTAACCGGGGAATGGGTAGGCCAGGATAAACAGGGTGTCGTGCGAACCCTGTCGGGAATTCAATCCATTCTCCGTGATTCGCCCACACTGGAAGCTATTATAGCAGATGAAACGCTGACTGGATCAGGCACAGGAGGGTCATTCCCTTTTGCTTTGAACTGGGAGGAAGTGGAAGAATTATGTAATAAATATCAGTCAGATGCATTGGTAAGTCTGGAAACTTATGATTCAGATTTCATTGTTACCAAAGGTACTAAAGTGGTCGATAAAAAAGATTCGGAGGGGAAGGTAATTAAATCTACCGAATATTATGCAGAAGGAATTGCTACTGTGAAGATTGGTATGAGGATTTATGATCCAATTGCGAGAACAATTGTTGATGAAGCACATTATTCTGACAATAAAAGGTGGTACGCCACCGGGAGGTCTGTTGCTGATGCATTGTTGCAACTCATTGATAGTAAAGAGGCTGTTAAACAAGTGAGTTTTTCCATTGGCAATTATTATGGAAGAAGAATTTCCCCTTCATGGATCAGGGTAAGCCGTGAATTTTACAGAAAACCAAAAAGCAACACCTTTCTGTCACAGGGAGGGCGACAGGCAGATGTAGGGGACTGGGATGGTGCTTTGGAAAGTTGGTTGAAAGCCGCAACATCTCAAAACAGTAAAATAGCAGGACGGGCAGCAGTAAACGTAGCCCTGGGTTATGAAGTGCTTGGGGATTTACAGGAAGCCAGCAAATGGGCTATGAAATCATATACCGATTATGGCAATAAAACAGGGCTGGAATATGCCAGGATATTGAGCAATCGAATACTAGACCAACAAAAACTGGAGCTTCAATTAGGAAATAAATAGAAATGTCTTTCATAATTTGATTAATAGTAGGGTTAAAAGTAAAAAATCCGGAGAAACATCCGGATTTTTTTTATAATCCCTGTTTAAAGGTCATTGAAGCTTATGTCTTTATATCTTGATTTGTAATTCGCTTTTTTACTAATTAGGATACATAATGCGAATCGCATTCATGTCGCCGGTAGTGAAACCGCGCCACTGCAGCACGTAGGAGTTCATTACAGAATTTGGATCTGTGACAGGTGTTCCCTCGATAAATACACCTTGATTCTGATCAGTATGGTACAACCCGATAGTATGGCCAATTTCATGCACCATTGTAAACAATTTATAGCCACTGTTCAGGCTATTGTAGCGAGTATTAATGGTAACCAGATGACCCGGGCGGCCATTATAATATGGTAAATAGGCTTGAGCTACCCAATTTTGAGATGAGTAGCCGGTGTTTACACGAATATGGGCTTGCGATCTGGAGGATACTACTGACATGCTAAGTTTAGTACCACTGATAGCGTTCCATTGATTCACTGCTTCTCTCACTGCTGTGTTCCAGGATGAAGGAACAGAGGATTCAATAAATATTCTTATATTAGTAACATAAGTGTCACTCACTATCATGCTACTTCTATAATGTTCCAAACGTCCATGTGCAGAGGATGGATAAGGATTGGAAGCAAACTTTCTTACTTCTTCCTGGCTAATTAAAATATGACCGTCAATCACAAAATTATCACCTTCTGCCTTGATTTTGTCACGTGCAAATCCAGCATCTTCTAGCCAGGAATACAATGTTTCCATGTCATTCTCTGGCATTTCTTCAAATTCGGCATCCTTGTTACAGGAAAAAGTAAACATAAATAATAATGCCAAAAGCATTAAAAGAGGTTTTTTGAAAACCCTTGGGTATTTGTTCGTTTGCATGGTAATTTTGGTTTAATTTAAAAATATTTTCTGTGAATATAAAAATAATATTTCTATTTTCATGAGATGGTTAAGAAAAAATTCATAATTAATTTTAACTATATTCACAAAGTGGATACGGAACAATGGAGGAGGTAAAATTAACAGTGGTTGGGAAGTATAATCTGAAAGCTGGTAAATTTACCAGGCTCTGTATTTAAATTAATAGTGCCATTTAATTTTTCAATTCCTTTTTTCACCAAAAACAATCCCAGCCCATTACCTCTGGAGTTAATAGATCCCCTGTAATACATATCAAATATTTTTGGTTGAATATTTTTAGGGATACCCACACCATTATCAAACACGCATATATTTACCTGGTTCTGATGGACAGCAGCAGTTATCCTTACCGTTTTTACTTTTTCCGGATCGTTGGCATGAAAAATCATGGCATTCTCTATCAGGTTTTCCAGGATTATGATTAAGGTAGCTTCGTCACTTATCACCGTCAACGACTTATCCATCTCGATATTCCAGTTAACCTCGGCATATTCTTTCCAGTCTTTGTAATTCTCGATAATGTTTTGTATTACTGTGTATAGCTTGATATTTGATAATTGTGGTTCTAATGAGATGATGGCATGAATTTTCGCCAGTTTGTCCAATACATAATCCATCCGTACGCCTTCCTTATCCATCAACTCAAGTGCATAAGAATTGGGGTGATTGTTTTCCATCCTGGCCAATAAATTTAGTCCTTTTATTCTTGCTACAGGCCCTTTAAGGTCGTGAGAGGCGTGATATAAAAATATTTCAAGTTCCTTTAAAGTATTTTTCAGCTTATCAGTCCGCTCTTCTACCAATTGCTCAAGCTTTTCATTAAGTTGTGTCAGCTGATTGTTTTTCTTCACAATTACCATTTGTGCAGACTTTAATTCATCATTTTTTCTTACAATCTCTTCTTTCTGTTCATGGATTTCCTCAGTCCTCACTTTTACCAGCTCTTCAAATTCGTTTTTTTGTCTGATGATACTGATGGTCCTGTGGTGGTGATAGACATAAGTAATGGTAACCGCTGAAATCACCATTAAAAATAAAAACCAGATATTTTGATAAAACGGTGGGGGTATTTTAAATTGAACAGAAATAATACTATTATCTTCAGGGGAATCTTCCAAATACGACTTTACTTCGAAAATATAATTCCCTGGATTGAGGTTTGAAAACGTAACAGAACGTTGGTAGGAGGGGGGCGACCAAACTCCTTCATCCTGTTTGTCATACAGCCTATAGCTATAGCTTATTTTTTCCGGCTCCTCATAACCAATGGTCAGGTACTCAAAGTTTAACCGGACATCTTTACCAGGAAAAACGAATTCTTCTTTGTGAAAATCTTCTGACATCAGAACATCCCGGTCATTTACTTTCCATTCGGTCAATAATAGTTTCCGGTTCCTGGGTGAGACTTTAGGGTGTCTCTTTACAATATGAAACCCATTATTAGTAACCACCAAAATTTCATTAGTTGTATACGCAACCAAATTTAATGATGGCGTGAAATCATTCCCAATGTTGGTGAAATTAGGCTCTATACGGTTATCAGTATAATAAATCCTATCCATGCCACCATAAAAGCCCACCAACAGGTATTCCTGATGGGGAATGATAAACGCACAATAATCAGATTGAAGGCCATTTTTGACATTATAGTGCCGGATAAGTTGGTAATTCTGATTATACTTAAAAAGACCCATACCATCAGTGGCTACCCAAATGTTGCCTTTCAAATCTTCTCTTACAGCATTAATATCACGGGCTGAAACATAGCCCTTCTTGGTGAGATGAATAAAATGATCGGTAGTGTCCATCACCGAAAGCCCGTTGGAATGCATACTTACCCATAACCGGTGTTTACGGTCGATAAAAAGATCGTAAATTTCATTATGAATAAAACCCGTAGAGGTAGAATAATTCACCAGTTCTTTTTTATTTACATTAATCTTAAAAATTCCGGACCCACTGGCAGAAACCCAGATGTTCTTATTACGATCCTCTATAATTTTTTTGATCGTAGATCCTTTTAATTGTGAATTACCATAAACTTCTGTCAATAGTTGATTATGATCCAGCCAATAAATACCCTGATCCATGGTGCCCAGATACATTCCCTCATCATTTATCAAAATTGCTGAAACTGTCATGACAATATCCTGCATCCACTCCTCTCTGTCAGATAACCATTCGTTGGTTGTGGGATCATACCTCAAATAATACAATCCCTTATTAGTGCCGATCAGAAACTTGCCTTCTTTCCATGTTTCTGCGGCGTAAATTTTATTAAAAGGAAAATCACTATTGCTATAAAATTCCACCTCATTTCTTTTCAAATACATAAGCCCTCTATCAAAAGAGCCTATCCAGTAATTGTTTTCATGATCCTGGATGATACTACTAAGCTGATTGGTAGGAAAACCAGCAATTGTATGAATGTTATATTGTTTGGTGTATTGATCTATCGCAGGTTGAAAAGTATAGCCAACTATACCCTGATTTTTTGTTCCAATCCACAATATCCCTATGTTGTCTTCATAAAATAGTTCAATGTCCAAAGGCGTTTCCGCTAACATCACTCGTTCTAGCGACGATTCTTTATATGTGTAAAGACCTTTATCATTTGTAACCACCCATAATTCATCTTTTGATCGTCTAGGGGTTATCATGGCAACGGGGATATTCTTTAATTGCGGGATTTCCCTTACCCTGGTATTTTCATTTAATAATCCATTTACCTTAATGGTGCTAACACCCTCATTATGAGAGATATATAAGTTATCATTAAAGACTGTGAAACCAGTACAAACTTTGTTTTTGAAATAAGAAGTCAAAAAGCCTTTTGGTTCCGATTCATCGAGCAGGAAAACCCCATGATTTCGGGACAAGACAAAAACCCGGGATTCGTATTCTAAAAAAGAGATGGGAAATGGCATTTCGGACGTAGGGAGGGGCAGGTGGGTAAATTGTTGGTTTTTATAGATTGATATGCCACCCTGAATGTGTCCTGCATATATATCCCCTTTGGTGCTGACAAACAGGCTAATGACGATGTTTTCAGCTAGTCCATTATCAGTTGTAAACTTCTGAAAAGCTGTTCCATTATACCGATATAAACCATCAATTCCACCAACCCACAAATAATTTTCCCGATCTTGTACAATATCATAAACAAACGATTCTCCAAAACCATTTTTCTGACTGTATAATGTATATTCAAAAGGAAAGGCTAAGATTTCTACCACAGTTGACAGAAAAATACAAACCACAATCAAGAGCCAGCGGTAGTTTTTCATTCTTCAGGATAAGTTATAATTGCCTTATATTTATATTTAGGTGGGCCACCGATTGGAATAGTGTAAAAAGGAATGGCTTGGTTATATTCATTGGTAATATAAATTACCATATTATTATTTTTCAAACCGGAATTCACTATCTGGATATCAATAGAACTATTCAATTCATCTGGATCTATCTTATGATGGCTTATCTGCCATTCATTGTCACCACTTGATTTGATCACGTGCCTGTTTTTACTGGTTGAATACAACAACATTTTTCCACCCTTATCAAAATCAAAATTATGGATGTTGATCGCTATCACATTATTGCTAATAAAGGGATAGATGTGCGACACTTTGGCCGGATCATCTGGTAAACGGAAAGTATATGAATAGGTAAACGCGTTTGCTCCTGGGATAGCAATGTTTTCGTCGGGTGAAAGACTTAAGGCATATTTGTATAAATTTCCGTCATCACCAGAAACACCTTCAGCAATAATTTTAAAATAATAGGCTTTTTCTTGCGTCATATGTTCTCCCTGAAGCTTATTAAATGGTCCTATGGTATACCATTGGTCATCATATTGAGCTGAATGATCGAATGTTCTGGTCCATAACAATGTGCCGCTGTTGTAATTTTTTTTAATCATGTTATCACGTGCATCTGGTTCGGAAAATACACCTTCACCGCCATACACCGTATATTTAACAACAGTATTTGCTATGCCTTTCAATTCATCCCATTTTCCTCCGGTATCCGGATCAAATATCCTGAAATAAAATGGCTGGTTGTAGGTTTCAGGAATCGAAAAGAAGAAAACCTGAATAAAGTCGTCATCGCCCCATGAGGTTTGGCTTTCTTTACCAAAAGTTACCAAAAATTCAAGATTTTCAATCTCGTTTGGTGCCAGCTGTGCTATGGCCAACGTTGGCGAAAACATGACCCAAAACAATATGATTTTAATCTTTGCCAATAGCGATTATCTTTAAATCTGATCTCCCATTCAAATATTTCATTTCTTGTCCACATAATGGATTTTCAAAACAGGTATTGAGCAGTTTGCTATTTTGATCTACCTGTTCAACAATTATATCCACATTATTTTTCAAGCTGTTGTTTATTTCTGTTGATAGATAAGCCGATCTATCCATAGCAAAGTTTTCAGCAACTCCCCTCATGCCGCCTGTATGGGTATATGAACCAACTTTAATGACAGGTGAAGGAAAAGTTTTAAGCAGTTTAATATTTTCTTTCAAATTATTTTTGTTTCGTTGATTCAGCGTTATCTCATTCAGACCAAAATACAGGGGTTTTAATGATAGGGGTGCTGTAGTCAAATTTTGCTCCACAGCATTCAAAATATAGTTGTTCGACATAGATTCGGAATCTTTTGATATATCAATCGATCGCATGGCCTGATGGGCACGCCAGATAAATAATGTACTGGATTGGTCATCAGGAACGGATAAATAAAACTGATCGTCAGGTTGGAGTTCGCGCTTTATTAGGATTTCATGTTTTTTATTCAATAAATATACATGTACGGGTTCGTTAAGGTAATCAACTGCGGGTGTATCCAGGTATTGGTCGAAGTAAGCGTGAAGTATTGTTC
>JAEWLI010000012.1 GCA_023393375.1 Bacteroidota bacterium | reverse complement strand
ATATTCAGTTGAACACTTTCAGGCAGGCACTTGACAAGGCTATTGTGGCAGGCATGGATGAGATTACTTTTATTCATGGTGTGGGCAATGGAATTTTGAAACAGGCTATTCAAAAAGAAGCTAGTCAAAATAAAAATATTCGTTTTTTTAAAGATGCCATGAAGGAAAAATTTGGTTATGGAGCTACCTTGATTAGGATCAAGTGATCTTTATTGTCTTTTTTAAAGCTTGTTTATGAATAAAATTTGCCAGTTAATTGGAATGAATTAAATAATTATTATTTTTAACAAATATATTAGTGGCTAACCAACAGTTATTACATGGCAATAAATGAATTTATGGAAAAATTCGCCATTGAAATCGGCGGACAATATTCCGAATATGATACAAATAAATCAGTGCTGATTGTTCCATTGAGACAAAACCGCTTTCAAGCAGTATTGGGTAGTGAAAGATCTGAAAATGGGCGTAAAATCATTCAATTTACCTCAAAAGTTTGTGCTTGTCATCCGGATTTTGATTTAAAAGAACTGTTGCAAGCACAACTCCATTTATATTATACAAAATTTTTTATAGAAGAAGATATCATCAGAATGATGGCAACTTCAATATCTGATGACCTTTCTGATAAAACATTGAAGGAAATGATTCTTGAGGTGGCACATGCTGCAGATGAGTGGGAAGACAAGTTGACAGGACAGGATGTGAACTAATTTTAATAAAATATCCTTATGATATTTGATACACTGTCTGTAATGCTATTTTAAAAGGCCCTGAATAAATTGTTTATCAATTTGTTCAGGGCTATTTATAGATATTGAGAATAAATTGGAATGCAAGCTGCCTTATCGCTCCGACCGCAAGTCGGGGAGGAAAGTCCGGGCAACACAGGGCACCATACTTCCTAACAGGAAGGGGCTGAAATGGTAACATTTCAGTTACAGCCAGCACCACAGAAACAAACCGCCCCGACATGTCGGGGTAAGGGTGAAAAGGCGGGGTAAGAGCCCACCGTCCCAGTAGTGATACCGGGAGCAAGGTAAGCCTTATGGGTTGAAAGTCCAAATAGGTTTCGTTATTCCGATTTATCGGAATGCAGAGCGGCCCGTTCTGTTTTCTTTAAAGAAAAACGAAATGGGTAGGGCGTTTGAGCTTATTGGCGACAGTAAGCCTAGATAAATGATAAGGATGCGAAGTTATTGTTTTAACCAAGCAACAGAACCCGGCTTATAAGCTTGCATTTCTTTTTTTTTATATATTTGCCCTCAACTATTTTTAACCATTATCATTATGCCTAAACTCCTGATCCTTGACGACGAAAAAAGCATACGAACTACTTTACGAGAAATCCTTGAATATGAAAAATTTGAGGTAGAGGAAGCCAAAGACGGGGAAGAAGGACTTTCTATGCTAAAAACCGGGCACTTTGATTTGGTTTTATGCGATATCAAAATGCCTAAAATGGATGGGATTGAGGTATTGGAGAAAGCCCGGGAGCTTGATATCGAAACCCAGTTTATCATGATTTCAGCTCATGGAGCCATAGAAACAGCAGTTGAAGCTACTAAAAAAGGTGCATTTGATTTTATTCAGAAACCACCAGATTTAAACAGGCTACTTTTAACCATAAGAAATGCGCTGGAAAAATCAACTTTGGTAACTGAAACCAAAGTTTTAAAAAAAAGATTTCTTAAATCTTTTGATATTGTAGGTAATTCTGATGCCATTCTTCAAGTAAAAAACACCATCGAAAAAGTAGCACCTACTGAAGCCAGAGTTTTAATAACAGGTCCAAATGGCTCTGGCAAGGAACTGGTGGCCAGATGGATACATGCAAAAAGCAGTAGGGCCAACAGCCCTATGGTAGAAGTGAACTGTGCCGCAATTCCGTCAGAACTGATTGAAAGTGAATTGTTTGGCCACGAAAAAGGTTCTTTTACTTCTGCAATAAAACAACGCATTGGCAAATTTGAACAAGCTAATAATGGTGTACTATTTTTGGATGAAATAGGTGACATGAGCCTTTCTGCGCAATCAAAAGTATTGAGAGCTCTGCAGGAAAATAAAATAACCAGAGTAGGTGGTGACAAAGAAATATCTGTTAATGTGCGGGTTGTGGCTGCTACTAACAAAGACCTTAAAAAAGAAATTCAGGAAGGCAAATTCCGTGAAGACCTTTATCATAGGTTAAGTGTTATAGTCATTCATGTACCGCCACTGAAAGACCGTAAAGAGGATATACCCCTTTTAGTCAATCGCTTTCTGGAAGATATTGCTTCTGAATATGGCAGTAGTAAGAAAAAAATCACCGAATCTGCTTTACACCAACTTCAGCAATATGAATGGACCGGTAATATCCGTGAATTACGAAATGTGACCGAACGTCTCGTCATCATGAGTGAAGAGGAAATTACTGATAATGACGTACGCAAGTATGCCATCACAGCTTAAGTTGACTAAAGTTTAAAAAATCATTACGGTTAAATTTTTTCTTCTGTTTTAATTTTTTGGTCAGAAGAGTCTTTAACGTAAGTATGGCAGGTTTTATATGCGCATGAGCTCATCATCCCTGCAGCGAATAAAAAAATAAAAAATTTAGTTTTCATACACACTTTAAAAAAATAGAGATATCCATTGTATATATAGTACTATAAAAACACAGATATTAAGGAATGGTTATTTCAAAATTGGCATTTTTTCAATATTTTTTTCTTAAAAAAATACCTTGATCAAGACCCTTGATTTTATCACACTAATGCATTTAACTTTATTTGCTTATGCCATTTATAGATTTTACAAAAAAAAAGAAGATCAAAATATGGGAAGGGATCTATGGATCTTTGGCTCATTCCGAACAGGCTACTTTTGGTCATTTTACACTCGATAAAGGAATAGAACTACCCGAACATCACCATATTCATGAACAATGGTCTCATATCATAGAAGGAGAACTTGAATTCAACATAAATGGGGAAAAAATGATCCTGACTGCAGGAATGAGTGCATATATTCCATCCAATGAACCTCATTCTGCCAAAGCCATCACTGCCTGCAAGGTAATTGACTGTTTTATGCCTGTGAGGATGGATTTGATTGAAAAAGAAAAAGCATTATAAAGGTAATTTCATTATCATTTCAGCTTTGCCTCTTCCATATATGACATTAATTATTACTTTTGTGTACCTGACCAATTATTTCGTGTAATAGTGAACAAGAGTATTATAATCATTCCTACTTATAACGAAAGTGAAAATGTTGCTGAAATGATCAAAACAATATTTTCACTTCATGTTCCATTTGATATCCTTATTGTTGATGACAATTCTCCTGATGGTACAGCTCAAATTGTAAAAGACTTACAGAAAGACATTCTCGAATTGCCCGCGGATCATGAACGTTTTTTATACTTACTGGAGAGGAAAGAAAAATCAGGGTTGGGCACTGCTTATATCACAGGATTTAAGTTCGCAATTGAAAAAAATTATCAGTTTATTTTTGAAATGGATTGTGATTTTTCACATAATCCTGCAGATTTGGTGAGATTACACGAAACAGCAGTTCAGGAAAACATAGACCTGGTAATAGGTTCCAGGTATGTCACCGGGGTAAATGTAATCAACTGGCCCATTGGGAGAGTATTAATGTCCTACTTTGCCAGCGTGTATGTACGAATGGTCACAGGTATGCCTGTATTTGATACTACGGCGGGTTTTAAATGTTATCGTAAAGAAGTATTAGAAACCATACAACTCGATAAAATCAAGTTTGTGGGTTATGCATTTCAAATTGAGATGAAATTTAAAACATGGAAACATGGATTTAAATTAAAGGAAATACCAATCATTTTTACCGAAAGGACCAGAGGGGAATCTAAAATGTCAAAGAAAATATTTAAAGAAGCGGTACTTGGGGTCTTGAGGATGAAAATAAAAAGTTGGTTCATTAATTATAAAAAACTCAGGGATAACCGTTCAAGTTCAATTCAATCTTTACCCAATACTTCAAAATAAATTTTCATTGATTCGCCCCGATCATCCACCCAGGTGAGCAGATGTGGACCAGGATCAGGCTGTATGCCCATCTGATGATGTCTTTTTGTTACCCCAAGATACCGGTCATCCAGATGCCAATAAACCTCTGCCGATGATGAACGGTGGGCGATCTCAAAAACAGATTTACCTTTAGTGCCATCCAATTCCCTGGGTACATAAATTTTGGCATAATTCCTTGGATATATTAACTGCATAGAGCTGACTTTTGCTTCAGCCCCAGCACAATCAGCACGCAACGGTGGTAATATTCTATAACCGGAGTTTTTATTTTTATAGTACCATTCCATAGCTGGAGGCAATACAAACCACGAAACATGTTTCATTCTGCTTATTGGTTCACAGTCACTCGCCACTCTATATGTCTCCGTCTGATCCATATGAAGCAACTGGTGATAAGAACAAACACTTGAAGCCGATCCATTTTTACAAACCCATATTGTATCAGAGGGCGTGCAGATTTCAGAAGCGATGTACCCACTCAATCCGCAAACTCGTACTGGTTTTAGGTCGCTGAATGGAGTGGAGAACCAGGAAGGTCTCTTGGGTAGAAAACCAAAAATTTCGAATAATATCGGAGCAGCAGCATCAGTGCCTGTCAATCCTGGCCGGCCTTCTCCGTTGGCATTACCAACCCACACCCCTACCACATATTCTGGTGTAATTCCTATGGCCCATGCATCCCTGAAACCATAACTGGTTCCCGTTTTCCAGGCTATCTTTTGTGAAGAGGAGAACAGCTTCCACGATGACTCCTGATCAGGCCTGTTTACATCAAGCATCGCATTAAATGTTAACCACAATGCCCCTGCATCAATAGTACTGTGACTGGCCATTTTAGCTTTTCCGGACAAGTTGTTTGTATATACAGGGGGGTGAAAATCATTCTGATTGTATCTAAGTGGTTCGGGGTATATAAAATAATTGGTTAATGTACGGGCCATGCTTGCATAAATCCCGGTAAGCTCCCACAAACTTGCCTCCGCCCCACCTAAAATCAGCGATAACCCGTAATGAGAAGCTGGCTTCTGAATACTGGTCAATCCAAGATCCAGAAGTTTTTTATGAAATTTATCATAACTGTATTCTTTTAACATATAAACGGCTGGCACATTTAACGACCTTGCCAAAGCCCTGTCGGCTGGCACAGCACCATCAAAAGTTTCTGAAAAATTTTTAGGTGCAAAACCATCCAGGATTGTAGGAATATCAGGGATTAAAGTTTTTGGCAACAATAAACCTTCGTCCAACATGGCAGCATAAAGAAACGGTTTTAATATACTGCCAGTACTTCTTTTTGCCTGTATCAGATCTACATAGCTACTATGAGCTTCTCCTTCATTTTTAAGATTGCCCACATAAGCCAAAGTATTGCCTGTACTAACTTCAATTACAATTGCTGCGGCATTATGAATCTCATTAGCCTTCAGCTTTTGTCCATGCCGGTTAATTATCTGATCCACTCTTCCTTGAATATTTCGATCAATAGTGGAGTTCAATATTTCATATTTATACCCATCTTTAATGCTCTTCACCAGTAAATGCCTTGCAATGTCGGGCAATTGTTCTGGATGTGATGGAACCGGTTCGGATTTGGCTAGATCTGACGTTAATTCATCAATTATGCCTTTTGCCGTCATTCTATCAATCAATCTGTTCCTTTTGGCAATTAATTGGTCTCTGTTTCTTCCAGGATGTATTAATGCGGGACTGTTTGGCAAAACAGCTAAAAGACAAGCCTCTCCCCAAGACAATTCTTCCGGATTTCTATCAAAATATCTCCATGAAGCAGCATTGATGCCGACAATATTTCCACCAAAGGGTGCATGAGAAGCATAAATATTTAATATTTCATCTTTGGAATACCTTAATTCCAGACGTGTGGCCAAAATGATTTCGATAATCTTTTCCAGATATGTTCTGGATTTACCCTGACGGGACAACCTGATTACCTGCATGGTAATTGAGCTGCCTCCACTTACTACGTCACCTGCTTTGTAATTTTGCGTGGCAGCACGCACAAAGGAAAAGGGATTGAATCCGGGATGTTTGTAAAAATATTGATCCTCAAAGAAAATGAGGGCTTGCTTATACTTTTCAGGTAATGAATCAACAGGTGGAAACCGCCATTGGCCATCATCTGAAATTGACGCCCCCAATAAATTTTGGTTGTTATCATTCAGAACTGTAGCATAGTCATTTTTAAAAAGTGGCTCAGGTAAAGAGAAATAATAAGCCACCAGCATGGTGGTAAGTATAGTTGATACGACCCAAACTTTATATTTTTTTAAACTAAACTGATTCATGAATTTACCGAATGATTAAACATCAGAATACAAGATTCTGACCAAACATCATATGTCAGTTGATGATCATTCAGTAAAGATAACAAAACTTTAAACTGGAAATAAGCGAGAAATACTATTGATTGTTCCCGGGTATGTTCTGGCTGAATATCGGAAATTATACAAATAAATTCAGATTCTTATTTGTTGGTTTTATTGATCATATCCCCATCTTTCAGATTTTTGGAAACTGCGTTATAAGGCCCTGATATCACCTCTTGACCGGGTTCCAATCCCGATAGAATTTCGATATTAACAAAATCACTGATTCCGGTTTTCACAGGTACCATTTTTGCTCTCCCATTGTCATTTATAAATACAACTTCTTTTTCCTTCCCCTTCTCCTCAGAAGTATTTGTAGGGTTGTCAGTCATTGCCACTGTATGAACCGTATCCTTCTCGACTGAACGCATGGTAACTGAAGATAAAGG
>JAEWLI010000175.1 GCA_023393375.1 Bacteroidota bacterium | reverse complement strand
ACTATGGTACGATTATGGTACAAGTAACAACACAATTAGATTGCTGATAATCATTTTATTTCAATTCCACTATGGTACGATTAAGGTCAGAGCATGAAATTAACGCACTGATTAATTTAGTATTTCAATTCCACTATGGTACGATTAAGGTAGCATGATTGAAAAGGATTACGGCAAATTAATTCAATTTCAATTCCACTATGGTACGATTAAGGTTTTGGAGGGGTGGATATTAAAGTAACTGAAAAGGAATTTCAATTCCACTATGGTACGATTAAGGTCCGTCAGGACTTACTGCAAAATACGGCTTCTGTGGCAATAAAACAAAGATAGGGAAGAGATTTTTTAAAGCTTTTGTCGTCGACCTTTAATAGCAGGATTTTGCCTTATCATCGACAACCTCTTTAGGATGCATTGTGGTTAAGATTCTGAAGTAATCTAACGAAATTACCTAAAGAAATTCAGAATAATAGCAGATCATCGACAACTTTGTAATCAAATGAAATTGTCTATTGTACCTTTTTCCTTACCAATGATTTCCTTGTCCAGCCATTTTTCTTCCCGACTTTTAAAAATAATCAGACTGTCTTCTGCGGATTCCATAATATCTTTGGCATATGCCTTCAACTCTTTTAGCTTTACTTCTGTTATCTCTCCTTCAAAAACAGAATTCTGGATCCAATTTAAATACTTGCGACAGAGCTTTAACATCTTTGCAACTCGCTTTTCTCCGATATCATAAACCAAAATTACATACATAAGTGAGGTGGTGAATGGTGAAGTGGTAAATAGTGAAGTGGTGATTATGTTGACTTTAACCTATTTTTTAAATTTTCCTTGTTACAGCCATAATGGACAATATTTCAGTACACTCCTTTTTTAGTTCTTCTGTCCATTGGGCTTTATATAATTCAGCTTCATCTAATAATTCCAACCAAAATAAAGATTCATCCGCTTCTTCTAAACAATGCATAGTTTGGCAAAATATTCAGCTTGTGATCTTGCACTACATGCCGCCCTAAAATTGGCTGCCACTGTGTTGATGATCTGAGAAGAATTCTTACCTCATCATTCTTATTCAAAGATCCAATAAACTTAATGATGCTGATTGCAAAAGCTTTAGTTCTTCTCCTGAAGGAATCATTAAACGATTCATGTTCCATAGTATATTATTGTTTGGTTTTATCTATATGGTATAAAGCTAATCTATTTTTTTAATCTCCACTTCACAACTTCTCCACTCCACCACCTCACCACCTGAAATTTACCACCAAATCTTAAAAGGTTTGTAGTCTTCCATTTCCATTAAGTGTTTGGTCAGCTTGTAACACTCCAGTTTTACCAAACTTTTGTAGCTGACGTGTTTTTTAAGGGTTCGATGTTGAATGGTTTCTTTTAGCCGATCTTCAAACGCAGCAATAAATGTTTTTTTCCCCGACTCCTTGATCAGACAATAATTAAGTTTCAGGTCAAAATCATTCTGTTTGATCTCTTTTCTGTTTATTACCCTAAAAATCGTCCTGTCTACCAAAATAGGTTTAAATATTTCCGCCAAATCTAGTGCCAATGAATATCTTCTTGTGCCTGGTTCGTGCAAAAAACTGATAGTTGGGTTTAATTGTGTATGGTAAATCATATCCAAACACAAGGTATAGCACATCATGTTGCCAAAAGAGATCAGCGTGTTTATTTCGTTTAGGGGAGGCTGCTTTGAACGGCCTTCCATAACAAACTCTTTCAATATATCATCAAATGCCTGATAATATACTTGTCTGATGTTTCCTTCATAACCCATCAATGTAGGAATATCTTGGCATGCGGTCAATTTATGCTGGTATTCTTCCATCTGACAGATGTATGGTTCGAGGTCTTTGCCCCGGTTTTGGTAATAGCGAAGGTTTTTAACCATATTGAATGCTGCACCTTCCACAAATTTGTGTGCTATCAAAAGCCTCTTCTTTTTATCGGCATAGTGCAATGTTTGTGCTACCTGCATTTTCCCGGCCAACAAATATTCCTTTGGGTAAAAAGAACCTGTATAATGTTCGTAATAATCGAAAAAATGAACTGTTATCTGATTCTTGCCCATAAAATTGTACAACGAGCTATTGGCATCCAAACTTCCAAACACATACAAATCGGAAACTCCTTCTACCGGAATATATCTAGGCTGGCCTTCCAATCCATTTTCATCGACAGGTACAAATTTTAATGTGTTGTCTTTGCGGCTTAAGCGGCCTGGATTGAAGAGATAGTAGGTTTTTTTCATGAACTAGATGGTTAGATGGTTAGATGGTTGGATGGTTGGATGGTTGTTATTCTTTTAGGGTTTCGCGAGTATATTTTATTTGATAATTGATCATTCTGGGCAATGTGCTGGTTTTTTCAATTATGTGGCAATAAGAATTTTCAGTAAGTAGATTACGTTGTCTTGCTTTATTAATCCAATTCTCAAGTTCCAAAACTGATGCTCTTGCATAGGTATAAAATTTGCACTTATCTGCCCGTCCATTTCTACCATATCCTTCCGCAATATTTGCCGATATGCTATCTGCTGCTCTTACCAATTGTTTACCTATAGTATCTTTTTCAAACCATCCCCACCTTATCACTATGTCCCATAACTCGTTACTTAAATCAAAAGCTATCTTATAAACATTCAGATCTTCAAGCTTTATTATTCTCATATTTTAAATTACGTTATATTTGATCTATCAATGAATCAGCGTTATCCAACCATTCTAACCATTTTAACCATTCAGCCATTTAACCATTCACCCATTCACCCATTCACCCATTCAACTATAACATAAATCCAAATAGCTGCACTTTTTACAGATAGCTTTATCGATAGTTCCGGGACAACTTCCATATGCTATTGTTTCAATGTCTTTTTTCCACTGTTCTATTTTTTCATCATCGCCAAGCTCCAATACCACGCTTTCGGTGCTTCTCAGTTTGGGATATTCTATCAATCCTCTAACACCTTCTACTCCTGCCTTTTTCAATAGAAATATATAATATTTTACTTGGGCAATATGTGCGGTTTCTATTTTGTCGGACTTTTTGATTTCATGGATTACTTTGTTCTTGGCATCATAAAAGTCGATTTTCGCTTCTTCAAGTTGGATTTCAGTGTATTTCTCCGCCCGCTGTGGATATGAGACTTCATGGATCAGCTTTCCTTCGGCTACCACATCAGAAGTATGTTCCATTTGCAGACCATGTGTAAAAAGCCATAGTTTTCGATGGCATACATGGTAATAGTTAATATGTGTGGGGGTGATGATCACTATAAAGAATATTATGAATTGTGGAAGTTGCCTCATTAACAGGCATGTGCAATATATGTAAAATATTTTAAAAAATCCAATGCAAATACAAGTTTATATACCATTATATTCAGATTTACCGAACAGAAAAAGGATACATTAGTTGGTATAATAAATGATTGAGTATATCTTTACAATAAATATTTTTTAGAATGAGCACAGCCGAACAAAAGAAGATTAAGGATATTGCTACAAAATTATTGAAAGAACCTCGTAGCAAGGATCAAGTCTTGAAAACTTTAAGAAGTGCTGGAATTGTGGACAAAGCTGGCAAAATAAAATCTCCTTACGACCAAGTCTTTGTTCAAAAGTAACCTCCTGTGTATTCTTCTAGGCCAAATCTCATTATTGGTTTTCATGGTTGTGAAAAAAAGGACCAAGAAAAGTTTTTACTTGATGGTTCAGCTTTCAAAATAAGTAAGGAAAGATATGATTGGCTTGGTCATGGCATGTATTTTTGGGAAGGGAATGAATCACGTGCTTGGCATTGGGCCGACCAGAAAAAAAAAGCGGGCACACTAAAGGAACCTGCGGTAATTGGCGCAGTATGTGATTTGGGCAGGTGCTTTGATCTTTTAAATTCTACCAATATTGAAACGTTAAAAAAGTATTACCAACTATTTGCGAATGATTGCCAAACTGCTGGCATTGAAATCCCTCAAAATCAAGATCATCCTAAAGCCAAAGGCGACAAAGTTTTGCGTTTCCTTGATTGTGCGGTTATAGAATTCATGCATAAAATAATTCAGGAGCAAGATGAACATCCATTTGATTCAATTCGCGCAGCTTTTATAGAAGGAAAACCCATTTATCCCAATGCGGGATTTCATGAAAAAACTCATATCCAAATCTGCATCATCAATCCCAATTGTATCAAGGGTGTTTTTTTGCCGAGAGGGGAGAATAAGAAGTTTCAATCGGTGTAGATTGTATTTAAGCAAAATTTATTTAACATACTAAATCCTAATAATTATTAGATGAGTAGGTCATAAACCTGCCATTAAGAAAATGATAATGGCAGGCTTATTGAATTCGTTATACCTGATTTTCGTAATCAAAAGACATCATCAAATCGATAAGTTTTTGCTCAGCTTTTTCAAGTGCATCGGCAGATTCTCCCTTGGTTAAAATGTAACCTCCTGCTTGCAATGTGATAAAAGTTTCTACTCCTTTTAAATTTTCGTCAACAATTGGATCGGTTTCCTTCGGCTACCACATCAGAAGTGTGTTCCATCTGTAGTCCATGTGTAAAAGCCACAACTTTCGGTGGCATACGTGGTAATAGTTGATATGCGTTGCGGTGATGATCATTAGGAATTTTATATAAGTTCCGGATATTGATTGGAATCTGCCATTTTTTGATGAAAATCAATAAATTCCTGAAGACCGCCAAACCACTGTAAACCTACCTGCTTATTTATTTTAGTTGCCTTATTATTAAGATACGCGTGCCAGGAACTATATGGCCAATTATCAGGGCTTTTTACAAACCCATGATGAACGGCATTATTATGAATGTATGATATTAGTGCGGTGAAGTAGGTGTCAGAGTCAATAAGTTTGCGACCAAAGTTGGGTATAAATAGGCTTCCTTTTCTATTATACATGGCATTGTATGACTGGGCGTAGCTGTTAAATAAATTTGAAAACCTTTTGCTGACTAAGGGACCAAACCCTCCAAGGGTTTTGAACCCTTGGAGGGTTTTACTACCTTCCAAAGTTTCGACACTTTGGAGGTTTCTATTTTGGAGGGTTTTTTTGGTTCTAACCTCGTGGAGGGTTCCTTGATCCCTCACCTGTATCATCAAATGCAAATGATTGGGCATGAGACAATAAGCGAAAGTCTCCACCACCGGATAGACATGCATCGTGTACTTCTCCAAAAAGTACCTATAGTTCTCATCACACCGGAACAGGTCATCAGAGCCATTGGCATGTGTCCATATGTGGTACATTCTTTCAGGCTCAAGTGGTATGCGGTGCTGTGGCATATAAGATTATTAAAGCTATTAAGATTCAACTCCTAAATGATTTCGTCTTATACTTGATTCTCGTAATCAAAAGCCATCATAAGGTCTTTCAACTTTTGCGCTGCTTTTTCAAGAGCATCGGCAGATTCATTTACAGTGACAATATAACTTGAACAAGCAAGAGTAACAAAAACATCAGCTCCAGCTGTTTCATCAATAATAGGTTTTGCTTTTGGCTTTTCACCGTCTTCAATGAGCTTGGCACGGATAGCCCCAGCTAATTTATTTGCATTGTCACTGATAGCAATAGCAAGAGTTTCCATTAAACTAAACGTCCTTGCTTGATTTGAAGTAATTCTCCAATTCAATAATGCACTTGCCAATGCAGGTATTACTTTTTCCCTCTCCTCTTTTGGCAAGACCAAACATTTACCAAAAACATTCTCGCTCTCAATCCAACCTTTTGATTTTAAATCATCAATTTTTTCTTTTGACAATTCTGGCTCATGTAAATTTGTTGATACACAAAACAGGGTTCGAAGATCTATCGCAATATCATAAATAAATAAACCGCCTGTCCTGACGTTATCTGGAATCCAATTTCTACGTGGAAGTGTTCTGTTGTTAGTCGTCAAGAATTCATCAATTTCTTCATCGGAAAGTAGTTTATCACCCATCCTTACATTTACTGGATGACGGTCAGGCTTATCACTCCTATCAAAAGTCAAATTTTCTTTATCTGTCCCTGCAAGCAATGGATGGATAGGTCGCATAGCTGAAATAGAAAGAGGGCTTCTTCTTTTGACAGTAATCCCATCACCTGCTCGCATCCATCCACCTATTAATTGATCAATATAGGTCGGATCGCAAGGAGACCATGGTTCTTTGTTCTCCAATTCGGTCTTTTTACCTGTAACAGCTATATTGTAATTAAATGTAATGGGTGCCATTTGCACATTTAAATTGGATGTCAAAGCATCGAGAATTGACCGTTTTACTTGTTGCCCACTTGAATAGGCAACTACCCTATTAAACTGAGGGTTAAAATAGGTTTTTTGACCATCTTGAACACAAAAAACTGTATGTTCGGCATGTTTCAATGCTCTTAAATAGATATAAGGATTCATAATTTTTTATTTTTAAGATTTCTTATTAACAACTGCGTATTTAAATCGAATTAAGGTAAGGAAATAAGGAACATTGTCTATTGGCATTGTATGAATTAATTCTGCCACTTCAATTAAATGTTCTGTGTCAGAAGTTCCTTTCACTATAGTGGTCAAAGCTTCAATAAATTGCTTCTTGTTTACAGATGCCAAAAGATTTGCGACTTCCTGACTTTTTACTTTCTTAGCATTGGTGTCACTCATGGAGTAACTATTGAGGGTTATCGCAATCTGTTGCGCCTTTTCCCATAATTGTTCATTATTCAACATAGATAATAACCAGATTTGATATGTATTAAAATTAATTTCCTTTTCTTCATCGTTGCTGTTGTATTTTGGGACAATCCCTTTTTCCATGCAGTCTCTAAATCCTTTAGGTTCTAATGCATTTACACCTATCGCTCCCATTTGACATGCTCTTGTAAAACCAAAAGCAGTTCCATACAAGTGCCCTATTTGATCCGTATGTGTAGTGCCAAAGTATTTTTCGTATAATTCAAAAGGCTGCCGGATCTTGGGCAATTCAATAGGTACAAATCCTACAGTAATATTTGTTTGACCTAAACTGTAAACATATGCTGTCAAAGATGTCGCTGGATAATTCTTTGCTATACCGATCAAAACCTTTGTCCAAGATTGTGTAACTATTTCCAAACCACCATCTTTCATTGTTCCGAATGGAGTAATTGAAGCGGTGGGATTTGAAGCATCAAAAGAAAACTTATCATAGCGATGAGAGATCCATTGACCATTCCAGGTATTGATTTGGTTACCCCTTAAGCTGGGTGTTTTGTTTAAATATTCTCGATATAGCTGCCATCCATCGAACAAATCCAATAAAATTTGTTTGTTGCTGAACAACAATGACAGCCCACTTTGAACTCCAATGCCAAAACCGCTACCGATCCATGATAAATATACATCCTCTTCTTTTAATGGTAATTCTATATTGGTAATTTGCCCAGATGTAGTTGCTGTTAAATCTAACGTTGGAAAACCAATAGCAATACTTGCATCTGCTTTTTCATTTTCTATTTTGCTTATAGTTTTTTCAAATCTATCAGTCCTCTTTTCTACAGTCTCATAGGGTATTTGTCCACTCCTCATTTTGTCCCAACTAATTTTAGGATTTTCTAATGGTGAATTCCCAGCAGACATCATATATTTATTATGGTTAAAAAATAGATCATAATATTTATCCACAAAAAACTTCTTTGCTGTATAGTTTCTCTTGAACTTTTCATTGTAAGCCTCAAGAAATATTTTTCCAATATTTGCTGCAATCATAATTGTTATAAAAATCGTTGTGTAACATCATAAAATTCTGGTTTGGCAAATTCTACCAAAAAGCCTAATTCCTTATCATATGCTTTCGAAGGAATTACAAATGGTTTGGAACCGCTTTTTAGTTTGTCTAACTTTCGATAAGCTACCGAGCGATAAGAAACTGGTATTTCCATTTTAGCTTGATCTTCATATCTGGCAATTTCGTAATATTCCTTATCTGATTCTTCAATACATGTGACCGAATCAATATCCAATGTTTCCAATAATGCCGATTTAGGATGGTGCCAAAGTTCTCTTATCAACCATTTCCCATCTCTAAACACAGAAATTAAGTTAATATCAATAAATTCATTGTTAGGGTATACCATATCAATGAGCTTCTGGCAATCCCTTTCCTTAAACAAAGTACCATTTGGTAAAGCATCATATGTTCGACGTAGTACTTCTAATTCATAAGGTAGTGCATCAACCTTTTCAGTCGGTGGTTGCAAAACATATATAGGCTTGTAATGTCCAATAGTTGCCATAGTACGTTTTCGATTAATTCTTCCAAAGCGTTGTATCAATGCATCAATAGGCGCACATTCTGTTATCATCAAGTCAAAACTGATATCCAGGCTTACTTCAACAACTTGTGTTGAAACCACAAAGCATGCTTCAATACTGTTATTGAAGATATTTCTCAAATCGTTTTCAAGCTGACTTCTGTTCCCTCTTTTGAACCTGCTATGAACCAACATTTTTGGCACATGTGGATATTTTTCGGATAAGTCTTTTAACAACAATTGAGCTCTATTTACTTGATTACATACTAATAGAATTTTTTGATTTTGCAGAAGAGCTTCATCAATTATGTTTTGGAGCGACCCTACGGAATCGGCTTTATAAATAATGTGCCTGTCAAAAGTATCCAAAACATTATCGGGCAATTTTATTTGATAGATTTTATCTCCCCCTCCTAAAATATTAATCAATCGATCATACAAAACGGTAGGCATAGTGGCTGTT
>JAEWLI010000168.1 GCA_023393375.1 Bacteroidota bacterium | reverse complement strand
TATATACAATACGTAATATCTGGTAAAAATTAAATTGTTAAATTTGATTTTTTATGCTTTAATTGCAACATAAAATGTGTGCAAAACTAAAGTAAAAACGAGAATTTGTTTGAATTATGGCGCGAATAAAATATTACTATGATACCGAGACCTGTAAATACGAAAGAGTAAAAGTTACAACCGGGGATGTAATTTTGAATCTTTTGGGTTTCATTTCAGTTGCTGCCATTATTGCCATAGCCATTGTAATCTTCTATTTTGCGCACTTCGAATCCCCTAAGGAAGCCATGTTGAAAAAAGAAAATAAAGAATTAAAATTTTATTATGATGTAGCTACCCGGGAGTTGAATGTGATGGGTGAAATGATGGATTTCCTTCGCGAAAGAGATGACAATGTTTATAGGGTGATTTTTGAAGCCGATCCAATTCCAGAATCCATCAGAAGAGCAGGTGTGGGCGGAACAGAAAGATATAAGGAATTACGCGAATCTAAACTCGAGCGTGAAGATTTGTTATTGGATGTATTTCAGAAAATTGATTTGCTTAAAAAACAGATGTACATCCAGACTAAATCATATGATGAAATCGAACAAATGGCTAAAAACCGGGACGAAATGCTGGCTTCAATACCAGCCATCCAACCGGTATCCAACAAAGAATTGAACCGTTTGGCATCAGGATTTGGTATGCGGATCCATCCCATTTATAAAATCAAACGTCTACACACAGGGGTAGATTTCTCGGCACCTAAAGGCACACCCATTTATGCTACTGGTGATGGTGTAGTCGCAAGTGTCAAGAACAATGGCCTTAGTGGATATGGAAAAGAAGTTTTGTTGGATCATGGTTATGGTTTTCAAACCAGGTATGCACATATGAATGATTATATCGTGAAAGCCGGACAAAAAGTAAAAAGAGGAGAGTGCATTGGTTATGTAGGAAACACAGGTACTTCTACAGCGCCTCATTGCCACTACGAAGTGATCAGAGATGGTAAACCCGTTGATCCCGTTCATTATTTCTTCCTCGATTTGGATGCTGAAGAATATGAAAAAATCCTGGAATTATCTTCTATAGAAAACCAGTCATTGTCTTAAAAAGCTTATTTTTGAGCATTGGTTATTCCTTCCGGTAAAATATACTCCGGGTTTCTGGAATTACATTCTCAATAATTTATTTTCGCATGGAGGAGATAAACTATTCCCCAAAACGTTAATATTATACAAGCTGTTTCTTATGAAAATGTCATTCACCTTCAGGATATTACTGTCGTTTTGTTTTGCTGTCCTTATTTTATCTTCCTGTAAAGTTGGATCAAGGGTAAGCAAAACCACTGTTCCTGATACTGTTTTCGTTCAGGATACGGTGATATTCGAAACTGATACTTCGGAATTGGTTATAGATTTACCTGATACAGTTGATGCCCTTCCAGCAGTAAAAGTGAAAGATACCCTGACCATCATTGGAGTGGGAGATATCATGATGGGAACCAATTATCCAAACGAAAGTTATCTGCCATCAAACAATGCCAGGGATTTATGGGCTGAAGTCAATGATTTATTAAATAGTGCCGATGTAACTTTCGGCAACCTGGAAGGAGTAATTTTGGATGATGGAGGTACTCCAAAAACGTGTTCCAATCCCGACTTGTGTTATTTATTTCGCACACCGGTACGTTTTGCAGGTAACCTGGTAGCTGCAGGGTTCGATGTAATGAGTACTGCTAACAATCATGCCGGCGACTTTGGGGATATTGGCCGGGAAAGCACTATGAAGGTATTGGATTCTTTAGGCATTCACCATGCCGGACTCTTGCAAACGCCTTTCACTACTTTTCAAATCGAAGATGTGAATTATGGATTTGTTGCCTTTTCACCCAATGTAGGAACAGTTAGCATTCATCAATTAGACTACGCCCGTTCGATCGTTGCTCATCTGGATACCATCAGCGATATTGTGATTGTATCTTTTCATGGGGGTGCAGAGGGAAGCAAGCATCAGAACCTGACCAGGGGTACAGAAATGTATTATGGGGAAAACAGGGGGAATGTATATAAATTTGCACATGAAATGATCGATGCCGGGGCAGATATTATTTTCGGCCATGGGCCCCATGTGGTTCGGGCTGTGGAGATTTATAATAACCGATTTATCATTTATAGCCTGGGTAATTTCCTCACCTATGCACGCTTTAATCTGAGGGGAGAAAATGGGTTAGCACCAATAGTGAAGGTATATACCACACCAAAAGGCGAATTTATTAAAGCCAGGGTTCATTCTTTTATCCAAAGGGATGAAGGCGGGCCAGTAAAGGATCCGGAGAACCTTTCGGTAAAAAGCTTGCAACGATTGCATCGGGAAGATTTTCCTGAAGCTACTGATTTAATAATCGATGATTCCGGATGGATCTATTTGAAGGAAAAGACCTTGGGGCAATTGGAATAAAAAAGAAGTGAATAACTTTTTGTAAACAGAATATATTTTTAGTAATTTAAGGCTTGTCTTCATATAGACATATGTCTTCTAAATTTGTACCAGCAATGCCATACAAAGAAAAGGAAATTGTAAAAAAGTATTATTCTATTGGTGAAGTAGCTGCACAGTTAAACGTGGCCACTTCACTGATCCGTTTTTGGGAAAGTGAGTTTACCAACATAAAACCTCGCAAAAACAGAAAAGGAAACCGTCAATTTACGCAAGAAGACATTGAAAATATCAGAACCATCTATCATTTGGTAAAAGAAAGAGGCTATACGCTGCAAGGTGCAAAGGAATTGATCAAAAAAAACCCCCATGAGATCAGGAATAAAATGGAGTTGATTGATGAATTGAAGGAGCTAAAATCATTTTTAGTAGATATCAAAGAACAGTTGCCATAATATCCATGACAGAAGAGAAAATATTCCAGCTGGCACTAAGCTTTGTTCCGGGTATAGGCAACGTTTTCAACAAACAATTAATTAGTTACCTTGGATCAGCAAAATCTGTTTTTCAGGCCAAACCTGCCAAACTGAAAAATGTGCCCGGAGTGGGGCCAAGATTGTTGAATGTATTTAAAGAAACCAACCTGACCAGCCTGATTGATAGGGCTGAAAAAGAATTCGTTCGGGCTGCTAAAGAAAATGTTTCCATACTTCATTTTACCGATAAAGAATATCCCGATCGCTTAAAACGGATTCTGGATGCACCGTCGGTATTATATTATAAAGGATCAGCTAACCTTAACAAGAAAAAGATTGTTTCAATAGTAGGTACACGCCAAGCGACAGATTATGGTAAAGAAGCGGTAGCCATGATAGTAGAAGGGCTGAAGGCCCACCATGTTCAGGTGATCAGTGGATTAGCCTATGGAATTGACATTTGTGCACATAAAGCTGCCTTGCATTGTGGCCTGGAAACCATTGGTGTGATGGCATCAGGGATCAATATTATTTATCCCTCAGTACATAAGAATGTAGCTGCACAAATGATCGGAAATGGCGGATTGATCACGGAAAGAAAATTTGATGAAAAACCCGACACCCATAATTTTCCTGCTAGAAACCGCATCATAGCAGGTATGTCTGACGCCGTACTGGTAATTGAGGCAGCGGTAAGAGGGGGTGCATTGATTACCGCTGAACTGGCCAATGATTACAATAAGGACGTGTTTGCTGTTCCTGGTGACCTCGACAGGCATTATTCAGCAGGATGTAACAATCTGATCAAAAACCATAAAGCTCATATTCTTACTTCGGTAAAAGATATTGAGTACATTCTTAACTGGTCTGCATCAGAATTAGTACCTGAGGTGAAACATCCTGATTTTTATTCTCCGGAAGATTTTAACGAATCGGAATTAAAGGTGATTGAGACTCTCACTCATTCTGGTAAGGAAGCATTAATAGATGATTTAAGTTGGAAATCGCAGATACCCATGAACCAATTGGCAGGACTGTTGTTAAATCTGGAATTTAAAGGTGTTATCAAATCATTGCCAGGTAAGAAATTCAAATTGGTGTAAATCGCAATTGTATCTCAAAATTTGTTATTCTCAAATCAATCTGATTAACTATTTGAGATATTACCAACTCCCATATAACAAGTGGATGAGCTGTGAAGTTGGAGATTTGGAGAATCGGGTCCAAGATCGGGGCTTTCTGTTATTTTCTACGGAGCTTTGCTGAAAGTGGGGGACTATGAGCTATGAGCTTTGAATTAAAAAGATTCGTCATTCGCAAATCATAATTTTGAATTCTTGAATCAAACAAAGATAGGACTTACTTATAATTTTCATGAAAGATCATTATTATCAACTATTAGGACTTAGTACTCATGCTACGCCGGATGAAATTAAAGAAGCCTATCGTAATCTGGCCAAACAATATCATCCTGATAAACATCCAAATGATCATGAAGCGGAAGAAAAGTTTAAGCAAATAACAGAAGCTTACCGGGTATTGAGTGATACCGTAAAAAAAGATTTGTACGACATTTCCCTTACAGATGAAAAATTATATCGGCATTTCCGGCGTGAACAAGCCTATCAAAGTAGTTTCAGAGGTAGGCATGGTCGTACTGAAAAGTATTCGGTTAGGACTAAAATGCAGGGAACAGTAGTGATTTTTATCATTGTTCTGATTGTATTGGTGGGTAATTATTTTTTGATCCGAAAGTCATCAGCAAATCTTTACAAGGAAGGGGTGATAGCTTACCAGAAAGGGGATTACCCTCAGGCGATGGCACATCTTGATGAATCCATCCAATTATTTGGAAGTTATAATCCGGAAGCAGCAATATTGGCAGCAGAAATTATGTATTATCATATGAATCAGCCTGGAGAAGCAATGATTTATACGAGAAGAGGTTTAAATGAAAAGCCTGACCATGAACAAATGATTCAACTGCTATATCTTCAGGGCTTAATTTTAATTGATAAAGGAGAATATGACCTGGCACGACAAAACCTTGAATATATTGTCACAAACGAACCGTCATTTGATAGTGCCTATTTATATTTAGGTATATTGTATGATCATTATTGGCAAAACAGTGATGAAGCGATCCGGTATTACAGTCAGGCCATTGCTATAAATGATAATTTATCAACCGGATATTATTACAGAGGTATACGGTTTCAAAAAGAGGACAAGCACCAACTCGCGATTGATGATTTCAACAAATATATCCAACTGACAGAAGATGCGAAAGGATATCAAATGAGGGCCATTTCTGAGATTGCGGAAGGAAATTATGACAATGCTTGTATGGATATCAGAAAAGCTTTGCGGGAAAATTTAAATGCTGTGGATTCTTTAGCGGATAAATATTGCAGATGATGGTTAAAAAAAATGGGTAGATTCAATAAATCCACCCATTTAAGTTTAGGAGAGTTTATGCATTTGCCTGTTTATCATTGAAGTTCATTTAGTAGTGCAAACATTTCGTATTGCATTTTTCACGGATCATTTCATATGCTTTCATGTCACCCAATTCACCAGCCTTACTTAGATCCAAACAGCCATTTTCAAGTTGGCCATGTTCTATTCTTAATATTCCCCTCAAAAAGAAAGCGTCAACATTTTTAGGATTGATTTCCAATATTTTAGAACAGTCGGTAATCGCATCATTATATGCTTCTAACTGGTGTTTTGCCTGTCCTCTTTTATAATATGCCTCAACAAATTTATCATTCAGGGCAATTGTTTGGCTAAAATCAGCAATGGCACCATAATAATCCTGAAGAGAAAATTTGATACTGCCCCTTTCATAATATGCTTCACATAATTTTGGATTCAATTCTATGGCAGTATTATAATCCTTCATAGCACCATGATGATCTTCAAATATTTTTTTAATATTTCCCCGCATGTAATAAGCAAGAAAGTGCTTCTTATCCAAATCAATGGCTTTATTAAAACTAATGATGGCACTTACATAATCCTGTGCTTCAAATAATTTTACCCCTGCTGTAGTATATTGTGTCGCAGTTTCCTGACCGTTTACCTTTAGCGTGGTCAAACAACCAAATAAGATAAGAAATAATTTAATTTTCATTTCATTAATATTATTGAAAAACCCATGAATTCATTTTCCAATATTAAGTCATTTTAAGCAAGGGGGAGAAGTAAGAAAATTGGAAAAACAACTTATGTAGTGTTTGTTTTTGTTTAGATCAATTGTAAATGGGGTTTCTTATATGGGTTTCTGTAAAACCAATGATGCCGGATCAATAAGTAATTGATAATCAAATTGTAAAAAATATAAACACGGTGAAGATATATTTTACTAAGCCTTCACCGTGTTCTTATTATATAGGAATACTAATGTCAGTTATTGTAGTTTAATACAGGAGACAACCATCTTTCAACTACCTCAATGTCCATTCCCCTCCTTACTGCATAATCATTCACCTGATCTTTTTCTATTTTACCTAAACCAAAATACCTGGAATTGGGATGAGCATAATACCATCCGCTTACCGCAGCAGCCGGATACATAGCCAGACTTTCGGTCAGTTTAATACCTGTTTGTTCTTCTACATTCATCAAACGAAATAAGGTGGTCTTTTCCAAATGATCAGGACAGGCAGGATATCCGGGAGCCGGTCTTATACCTATGTATTTTTCCCTGATCAGTGAATCATTATCAAGAATTTCATCTTTGGCATATCCCCAAAACTCTTTCCTGACCCGTTCATGTAATCTTTCAGCAAAGGCTTCCGCTAAACGGTCGGCAAGTGCTTTCAGGAGAATGCTACTGTAATCATCAAATTCTTTGTGAAACTCCTCCAGTTTTTTTTCTATTCCGAAACCTGCACTTACTGCAAATCCACCGATATAATCATCTTTACCTGATTCTTTCGGAGCAATAAAATCAGTAAGACTTAAATTGGGTACACCGGGTGCCTTTTTGCCTTGTTGGCGTAAATTGTGCAATAATGATTTTACAACTGATCGGTTTTCACGCCACTGTCCATCAGATTCATTAAAATCATAGATTTCAATGTCATCATCATTAACAGCGTTGGCCGGATAGAATCCGAATATGCCGTTGGCGGTAATCCATTTTTCCGCTATAATTTTATCCAACAGTGTAGCAGCATCATTAAACAGTTTTAATGCTTCCGGACCCACATGAGGATCCTCAAAAATAGCCGGATACTTTCCTTTCAACTCCCAAGAAGAGAAGAAAGGTGTCCAGTCGATATATTCACGAAGTTCACTCAAAGGATAATCGATCAATACTTTTACCCCTAAAAAGTTAGGTTTAACAATTTCGGTAGAAGCCCAGTCTATGGTAAATTTGTTTTTTCTGGCTGCTTCAATTGACACCATTTCTTTTTCACGCCTTCTGCTGGCATGATCAGTTCGCAAGTTTTCATATTGCAATTTCAATTCCTGCCGGTATTTGGTGGCCAATGCTTCATCTTGATTCAGCAGGTTGCCAACCACAGGAACACTTTTAGACGCATCCAATACATGCACCACAGGGCCACTATAACCGGGATCAATTTTTACAGCAGTATGTATCCTCGAGGTGGTAGCCCCGCCAATCAACAACGGTAGCTTCATTTTTCTTTTCTCCATCTCCCTGGCTACATATACCATTTCATCCAGGGATGGGGTAATTAATCCGCTGAGACCGATCACATCCACATCTTCTTTTACCGCAGTTTCCAGGATCTTTTCCAAAGGTACCATTACGCCCATGTCAAGGATTTCATAATTATTGCAGGCCAGTACTACACCCACAATATTTTTTCCAATATCATGGACATCTCCTTTCACCGTTGCCAACAGGATTTTTCCGGCGTTTGCCCGTGCGGTTACAGAAGGGTTCTTCTTCTTTTCTTCCTCTATATAAGGGATCAGATGGGCTACTGCTTTTTTCATCACCCGGGCACTTTTTACTACCTGGGGCAAAAACATCTTACCGGCTCCAAAAAGGTCGCCCACTACATTCATACCATCCATTAAAGGGCCTTCGATAACCTCCAGCGGATGGTTGAACTTCAATCGTGCTTCTTCCGTGTCTTCAATGATAAAATCAAGAACTCCTTTTACCAGAGCCTGACTCAACCTTTTTTCTACTGGTAGTTTTCTCCATTCCAGGTCTTTTTCAATTTTTTTGCCTGCTCCCCCTTTTACTTTTTCCGCATATTCCAGCAAGAGTTCGGTAGCTTCCGGTTTCCTGTTCAGCAGCACATCTTCTACTTTTTCCAGCAATTCCTTTGGGACTTCCTCATATACCTCGATCATACCGGCATTTACAATGCCCATGTCGAGGCCTGCTTTGATAGCGTGATAAAGAAATGCCGTATGCATAGCTTCCCTCATCGGATTATTTCCACGGAAAGAAAATGATACATTACTGATACCACCACTTACTTTGGCCATTGGCAGGTTTTGTTTGATCCAACGGGTGGCATTGATAAAGTCGACAGCATAATTGTTATGCTCTTCGATACCTGTAGCCACTGTCAATACATTTGGGTCAAAGATGATGTCCTGAGGGGGAAAGCCTATTTCATTGACCAGAATGTCATAAGATCTTTTACAAATTTCAATTCGCCGATCATAATTGTCTGCCTGACCTTGCTCATCGAATGCCATAATTACAACTGCTGCCCCATATCTTTTTACCAGTCGGGCATAATTTTTAAAAGCTTCTTCCCCCTCTTTTAGGGAGATGGAATTTACAATACCTTTTCCCTGCACACATTTTAGACCGGCTTCAATCACTGACCATTTGGAAGAATCGATCATGATCGGCAATTTCGCTATTTCTGGGTCCGAAGCAATCAGGTTTAGGAACCGTGTCATTACTTCTGCTGATTCCAACATGCCCTCATCCATATTCACGTCAATTACCTGTGCCCCTCCTTCTACTTGTCCGCGGGCTACATCAAGGGCCTCATCATATTTCCCATCTTTGATCAACCGGGCAAACATTTTAGAACCAGTCACATTAGTTCTTTCCCCAATATTGACAAAATTAGTCTCGGGAGTGACGATCAGTGGCTCCATACCACTCAAACGCAGGTACTTTTCTGGTTCAGGGATTGTTCTTGGTGCATATTTTTTAACCCTTTCCGCAATTTCAGCAATATGCTGAGGGGTGGTACCACAGCAGCCTCCTACAATATTGATCAGGCCATCCTGTGCAAAATCTTCTAAAATGTCAGCCATCTCCCTGGCCGACTGATCGTATTCGCCAAATTCATTTGGAAGCCCTGCATTGGGGTGAGCACTTACAGGAACATTGGCAATCCTCGAAAGTTCCTGAATATATGGTTTTAACAGGTCAGCACCCAAGGCGCAATTTAAACCAATACTGAACAAATTGGCATGTGAAACAGATATCCAGAACGCTTCTGTTGTTTGTCCGGAAAGTGTTCTGCCACTGGAATCAGTGATAGTCCCAGATATCATCAAAGGGAGTTTGTCATTTCGGGAATGATCCTCATAATATTGTTCGACCGCAAATATGGCAGCTTTACAGTTGAGGGTATCAAATACGGTTTCGATCATCAGTATATCCGCACCACCATCGATCAATCCTTTGATTTGTTCATAATAAGCAGCAACCAGGTCGTCAAAAGATACCGCCCGGTAACCAGGATCGTTTACATCAGGCGACAAAGATGTTGTACGATTAGTAGGGCCCAATGAACCAGCAACAAATCGTGGTCTCTCAGGTGTTTTACCATTAAATTCAGTAACTGCTTCTTTAGCAATTTTTGCTGCCTGCAGATTCATTTCATAAACATACTGTTCAGCCTGGTAATCCAGCTGGGAAATGGAATTGGCATTGAAAGTATTGGTTTCCAAAATATCGGCACCAGCTTCCAGATATTGCCTGTGAATTTCTTTAATAATGTCCGGCCGGGTGAGGCACAACATATCATTGTTTCCTTTTAGATCGTGGGGGTGATCTTTAAACCTGTCCCCTCTGTAATCATCCTCTGATAAATTGTACCGTTGGATCATGGTACCCATTGCACCATCCAGGATCAGGATCCTTTCTTTGAGAATTTCTTTGAGTTGTTTCAAAACAAAATCAGATTTCTTATTAAAAAATAAATGCAAACTTAGGCTTTTTCCCACAGTAATAGGAGTCAAATGTTTAAAAATACCTGTCTCATTATGGTGGAATAAAAAATATCAAATGGTTTCCCTTACTTTTGTGGAAATATAACAGAAGGTTACATTTATGCATGAAGATGATTTTTTGGAAGAGGATGACGAGAATGTGTTGTTCGAACGGCACAGGATAGTGGTTGACAAAAAACAATCCTTGATCAGGATTGATAAATTTTTGATGGACCGCCTTCCCAATGCTTCCCGCAATAAAATTCAGGATGCGATTAGGGATGAATTTATCAAGGTGAATGATAATGTCATTAAATCAAATTATAAGGTAAAACCTGAAGATGAAATAGTTATCTCATTACCTGAACCACCACGAGACACTGAGGTGATTCCGGAAAATATTGCCTTGGATATTGTATTTGAAGACCCATACCTGTTGGTAGTAAACAAGCCAGCCGGAATGGTAGTACACCCTGCTCACCAGAACTGGTCAGGAACATTGGTCAACGCACTGACTTACCACTTTCAAAACCTTCCGGAGATGGAAAACAACCATGGACGGCCTGGTCTGGTGCATCGGATTGACAAAGACACTTCCGGTTTATTGGTAATTGCCAAAAATGAAGAAGCCATGACTGGTCTGGCCAAACAATTTTTTCACCATCAAATAGAAAGGACATATTATGCCTTGGTATGGGGTGAACTGGAGAATGATGAGGGAACGATTGATATCAATCTCGGGCGAAGCCTGAAGGACCGCCGGGTAACAGCAGCCTTTCCCGATGGATCATTGGGCAGAAGATCGGTAACCCATTATCAGGTAATCCGCAGAATCCGATATGTCACATTGGTAAAATGTAACCTTGAAACCGGAAGGACCCACCAAATCAGGGCACATATGAAACATATCAAACATCCTATATTTAATGATGCTACTTATGGTGGCGATCAGATTTTAAAAGGGGAGAAATTTTCCAGGTATAAAGCCTTTGTTGATAATTGTTTTAAGATCATGCCCCGGCAGGCTTTGCACGCCAAGACCCTGGGATTTACACATCCCATTACCCGGGAACAGGTATATTTCGATTCGGAACTACCTGCTGACTTCACTGCTTTATTGGAAAAATGGGATCATTATGTTAAATATACTTAGGAGTTAGTTGTGGCTCATAGCTCTTAGTTCATAGGAAAGTGTTCTATGTTTAAAGTTCAAAAAGTTTAAGGTTTGAAAGCTCAAAGTTGTAAGCTGAAAGCTCAAAGTAAATAACTTAGCCTTGAACTTTAATTTAAGAAGTTGAAAGTTGAAATTAACAATTCGCTTTGAGCTTTGAGCATCGAGCTTTCACCTATTCCCTTTGCCCTTAAGCTAAATATCCATGAACTCTACAAAGTTGAAAATTGGGACAAAGTTATTATTAAGAAAATCCAGCTTTGAGCTTTCACCTTCGAGCTTTGAGCTAAATCAGCTTTCACTTTCCTGCCAACTACGAGCTGCCAACTACCAGCTGACACCTTGCTAATTCACCAATAAACGCTATCTTTGGACTGGCAAGGGAACTAAATTATCAGAATTACGTTGTATCTAAAAAATATCCGAACCACACTATATCACAAACCTTTGTCTACTACGTTTTAATAGTTTTAAATTGTTTTCCAAAAATTAATTGATAGTAAATATTTTAACAAATGAAAAAATCATTAGTCATATTAGCCGTATTTTTATTTACAGGTTTTGGTTGTTCAGGACAAAAAGATGGGCTTACCATTCAGGGTGAAGTTGAAAATCCAGCAGGAAAAAAAATAACCCTTCAGAAATATACGGCCGAAGATCTAAAGGATGTGGCCACTACAGAACTAAAATCCAATAATTCTTATGCTTTTGAAGCTGCTCGATTTGAGCCTGGTTTTTATCGGCTCAACTTTTTCGATACCCAGTTTGTAAATTTGATCCTCAATGAAGATGACATTACCGTTAATGCAAATGGTTCGGATCCAAACGGGGATTATGAGATCAATGGATCTGCAGAAATGGATCAGATGAACAAGATAAAAGGTATTATGGAAGGTTTTCAAAGCGAAATGACCCAGTTAAATGCCGAATATGGTGCCGGTTTGAGCGGACAGGATGAAGCTACGATGGAAGAAGCATATGCCAAATTTAATGCCATGCAAAAGAAATATTCCGGCATGGTGAAAGATGAAATCCGGGCAATGGGCAGCTCTATGGCCGCATTACAGGCCATTGCTTACTTGGATCCTGAGCAGGATTTGATATTTATTGATAGTGTGGCTACCGCTTTGGCAAAAGCGTTGCCAAACCTAAGTGAAGCGCAGCAGATCAAAGCAGAATTGGATGATATGAAAAAACTGGCGGTGGGTAGCAAAGCCCCCGATTTTTCTCTTCCTGACAATAGTGGGAATTTGGTAAGCTTATCTTCATTTCAGGGAAATTTTGTATTGGTAGATTTTTGGGCAGCCTGGTGCAGGCCTTGCCGTATGGAAAACCCGAATATTGTTCAGGCATACAACAAGTATAACTCCAAAGGATTTGAAGTATTTGGAATTTCCCTCGATCGTGATGATGACTCCTGGTTAAAAGCGGTGCAGCAGGATGGCCTTACATGGAAACAGGTGCGCGATACCAAGAATGAAGTAGCAGGATTATACAAAGTATCAGCCATACCAATGAGCTTGCTTTTAGATAAAGAAGGTAAAATTATTGCCAAAAACCTACGTGGCCCTGCTTTGGAAGCGAAGTTAGAAGAAATATTTAAATAGTTGTTGTTAGTTCATAGATGATAGCTCATAGCTCATAGCTGATAGGGAGGTGAAAGCTGAAAGCTCAAAGCTGGGGTATTTTAAAAGCTCGTAGCTCGTAGCTGGTAGCTGGTAGCTCAAAGGTGAAAGTTCAAAGGTGAAAGCTGGTTTTTTGACCATGCCTAAAAATGGTTGACCATTTTATTCAACCTTCAACTTATCAATTGCAAAGAATACATTCAGAATCTGAGCTTTTGTTTGGCAGTTCAAAACTAATCATTTTTTCAAACTTTATTGGTG
>JAEWLI010000157.1 GCA_023393375.1 Bacteroidota bacterium | reverse complement strand
CCCAGACCTATTATCCTGTTCTTACCGAACAGGCTATGGGCTTGCCGATGACCAATAAGTAGATTCGGAAATCGGTGCCAAGGCAGCAACAAAGAACAACTGCAAGGATTATGGTTCATCGGGTATTCAAAAGTGAGCCTAATCTTTGCAGGTATGAACTTTCTATAAAAGTAAAATGTAAATTTTTAATGAGAAAGAAAGGTATTAATAATGGAATAAAGAGAAGGCAATTCCTAAAGATGTCGACTGCTCTATCCACTTTCTCTTTTTTGGGAGCAAAATCCTTTTTTGACTTCGCGCAAACTACTGAATCTGGATTTTCAAGCTATTTTGTAAATACTCAAAAGCAAAACACCATGAATACATCAAAAGCATTTTCTCACTTAATGGAATTTCCATTTATGCAGGCTTTATTTGGAAGGCGAGCCCGCAGGTTCGGTTTGGGAATGGAAATCCCATCCGGGCCATTGGCTTTCCGCTCAAAAAAGGAGCCTTTGCCACTTACCGAAATAGAGCAGATGCTTCTAGTAGCTGCGGCCACTGGTGTGTCAGGATGGAATTTTGGTGTTCCTTTCGGTCCACGGACACCCCAATCTCATGCAGAGTTTACGCTTAGATTTACGGGGCGAACAGCACCTACCGCAGCCGGATTGGGTACACCCATACTGTTTTTTACCGACGATAAAGGATGCTACTGCACCAGAACGCGAGACATACGGCCCGCACAATTACAGGAACTAGGCCAAGCCGAAGATGCATTAGATCGTTTAATCTCGGTTTGCCGTGATCACACGATTCGTATAAAGGAAGGCCGACTGGATCTGCCTTCTGCTCCGCCACATATTCTCCCTCCTAATCTTTGGTGGGCAAACAAACCAGGTTCTACGCTTTTTATGCCGGTAGGCGATGCATCTGAAGAGTGTCTGGGTCTTATGGCACTCATGATCAGGCATGGTGTAATGGTTGTTGACCATGAGACGGGAAAACCTGCGGGCAATCTCGAACCCTTTGTCCGCTCAGGATTGCTCGACGAAGAGAAGAAATATCCCATCGCCGAATTGCAAGCTACGGTCTATGAAAGCATATGCATGGAATTGGCTTTTAAGGGACATAATATAGTATTGATGCTACAAGCGATGGGTCTGGGCGGCCTATTCTTTAATGGTATGGATGATCAAAGTATATTGGGCACTAAAGCCGGAGATGGGATCGGTGGCCTAGGTTTTCGATTTGTCGAGGACGAGCGATGGATCACTCCCAATCCTGTAGGTCTCGAAGGTGTGTACGAAGCATTGTGCCCACCAAATTACCCCGACATGCATGCAGCGGTAGAAACTTTTGTTCAACGTAAATTTGGCTCAAATGGGGCATATGCTCCCAACTCTCAAGGACCGTGGCGTCAGAGCGAACAAGTGAAAAAGTCGGTTGATGCTTATAGCAAGGATTTCGTGGATTGTATGTCGGAAACAGCCCGGTACATCTACAATAAATATGGCAAATTTCCGGGCATACGCAGTACCATCATGCTGCCGGGATATGTTCAGGCCCATCATATTGAAACCGATTTTTACAATAAATATCATAAGGAAGGTGCTTATCTCCAATCTCATGCAGAACATATGGAAAGGTGGCACTCGCAATAAGATGATTATCACAAAAAGATGCAAAACATGAACCAAGGTAGCATCCAAACACACCCTCACAGTGACACACACTAGGCGGGACGTATTGATTTCGCCCACTTCGGGGCTTGCTTTTGTCCTTCTTTCGGCACAGGGCTGCAACCCTGTGCTAATGATGGCGCACCGTTGGTGCTTTATAAATCCTGCATTTCCTTTAATCCTACAAATCCTAATTCAGACAAGAAAGGGTTTGAAAGTTCGATGTTTGAAAGTTCAAAGTCGCTGGATTGCCAGGCTGATGTACACCCTGGTCTGACATGCGGTACCGACCTTGTTTCCGCTATTGGGTTAGAAGTTTGGATGATAAATCTAATCCGTCTAATCAGCGTTATCCGTTAATCCGTGATTCAGACGAGGAAGGTGTGAAGTTTGAGAGTGGGTTTGAGAGTGCAGGGTTCCGCTAAAAGTGAAATGTCTTCTTTGTGATCAAAATCCGAAGTGGGCTTTTTTTGTTATTCCGCGGCCTGAGCCGCTCCACACCCAAACTCAAACTCAAACACACACCCTCAAAGGGATTACCTGCGGTGATCCCTTTTGGGGGTTGTCAACTCAAAAGCCTGCTTCGCTATCGCTCAGCCTGGGCTTTTTTTGTTATTCCGCGGCCTGAGCTGCGCTCGCCGCTCCATAACAAAAAAAGCCCGATGCTACGCATCAGGCTTTTGAGTTGCAGAGAGTGAGGGATTCGAACCCCCGGACCTGTTACAGTCAACGGTTTTCAAGACCGCCGCGATCGACCACTCCGCCAACTCTCTCTGTTTTCCCCAACAATTAACGTTTGGGTGTGCAAAAATATGAAAATTAAAAATATGTCCAACAAACTTCTTTTAAAAAAATAAGCACAACTACATAATTTTTAATTGTATACACCAATCCTATTTAGCCTCCCGTACATTGTATTTAAAACTATTTTGATTATTACCCGTTTTTTTTAGAATATTACATTTCTTACTTGAAAATGATAAAGTATGATCAAGTATCGACTTATCGATGACCCTAAAAAGCCTGGCAAAAAAGTTGCCGAACTGATCCATAGCGATCTTTTGGATATTGATGACATAGTAGCAGAACTTCCGGGAGGTTTTGCCATGAAGGATAAATATAAAAAAATCATCTACGACTTCTTTACTACGGCATTCGAACTGGCAAGAAAGGAAGGTAAAACCGTAAATACCCCTCTCCTGCTAATCAAGCCCACCGGTAAAATTGACAAGAATGGCGAATATGAAGTGCAGGCTACACCGGGGGAAGCATTACAGGAGGCTATGCGAAATGTAAAAGTGGTAAAGGTGGAAGGCGAACCGGAACCAGATCCTGTAAAAATCAATTTTGTACATGACCTGCTGTCGGATTCTACCAATAAATTCATCACCCCGGGAGGAATCCTTGAAATTTCGGGTAAGTTTCTTAAAATAAGGCCTTTTCAAGGGAATGGAGAACAGGAAAGCCTCTCCTTGTGTATGGAAAAGACAGGAGAAACAATTAAAATTGAAAATATTCTGACCAATAGTGTCCATAAAATAGTAGCCGAACTGCCGGATGATTTGCCCGAAGGGGCTGGTTATCTCACCATTACCACAGGCATGTTTGACAACCCCAAAAAAATGCGGCCATCAGGTAAAAGTAAATTGTTGATTGTAAAACCGATAGGGCGTAGAAAGTAAATTGGGATAAGAAAAGTTCTAACCATTACAATGGGATTTTTTTAAGGCCTCATTCTATAAAATTTTAAAGCCATTTTTATAAGGCCAATTAAGCCTTTGACCCACGCTTCACTAGGTTCATGGTATACTTGAAAATTATACCTCTTGTTCATTTAACTAAAAAATGATCTCTTTCTGCCATAGAAATAAGTCCGCTGCATGTAATTCTGCTTTTCACTTTCCATTTTAAATCTTTTCGACTATTTTAGCAAAGCATTTTTACTATACATTTTTTGCTCAAATGGCTAACGCAATAAAAGAAACCAACTTTAGGTTTAATGGTCAGACAGACTTTTACAAAGGCAAGGTTAGGGACGTATATTATTTCCAAAATAAAATGGCCGTGATCACGACTGACAGGATTTCCGCATTTGATGTGATCCTGCCCAAAGCCATCCCTTACAAAGGCCAGGCATTGAACCAAATAGCGGCAAAATTTCTGAAGGCTACCCGCGACATAACTCCCAATTGGCTGGTTTCTTCCCCCCATCCAAATGTGTCAATAGGAATACGCTGCGAACCGTTTCCCGTGGAAATGGTCATCAGGGGTTATCTGGCTGGACACGCTTGGAGGGAGTATCGCGAGGGCAAAAGATTGCTTTGTGGTGTGCCATTGCCCGAAGGTCTCAAGGAAAATGACAAACTTCCGGAACCCATTATCACACCTACTACCAAAGCCAAAGAAGGTCATGATATGGACATTTCGAGAGAAGAAATACTCAAACAAGGCATTGTGGCAGAAGCGGATTATATCCAGTTGGAGGATTATACCAGAAAATTATATCAACGTGGTAGTGAAATTGCGCGACAACAACAATTGATTTTGGTAGATACAAAATATGAATTTGGTAAATCTGACGGCCAGATCTTGTTGATCGACGAAATTCATACACCTGACTCTTCACGTTACTTTTATATGGAAGGGTATGAAGAAAGGCAATCAAAAGGTGAACCCCAGAAGCAATTGAGCAAGGAGTTTGTAAGGCAGTGGTTAATAGCCAATGGTTTTCAGGGCAAAGATGGACAAACAATTCCTGAAATGACAGATGAAATTGTAAATGCCATTTCTGAAAGGTATGTAGAACTATTTGAACAGGTGACCGGAGAACCCCTGCAAAAAGCAGATGACGGGGATAATCTTGAAGGAATTTTTAAAGCTATTGAACAAAATATTTAAATTCGAATAAAATTTTTTAATAAGAAATACATTATGAAATATTCTATAAATAAAGAAGAAAAGTATTGCATCCTGAAACTGGATGAGGACAAATTGGATACTACACTGGCACCCAAACTTAAATCAGAGTTTGTGACCTTAAATGCCGAAGGAATTAAAAACCTGATCATAGACCTGTCGTCGGTACGGTATACCGATTCGTCGGGGTTGAGTGCCATATTGGTGGGCAATAGGGTTTTTGGTGATGAGGACGGTTTATTTGTGCTGGCTGGCCCTACTGAACATGTGATGAAACTTATCCGTATTTCCCAATTGGATAGCGTACTGAATATACTGAATACAGTGGAAGAAGCGGTAGATCTGGTTTTGATGCATGAATTGGAAAAAGATTTTACTTCTGGTGATGATGATGATGAAGAAGACTAAATCAGAATTGTTTCCATTTTACAGAGACCCTCAATTTGACTTTTAAATTAAAAATACTCGGTTCTAACTCGGCAGCTCCTGCTCATAATCGGAATCAAACCTCTCAATTGTTATACATCAACAATTACCGGTTTTTGATTGATTGTGGGGAGGGCACACAGATGCAACTGGCCCGGTATAATGTAAAACTCAACAAAATCAACCATATATTCATCAGCCATCTGCATGGTGATCATTTTTTTGGCTTGATGGGATTAATTTCGACTATGCATCTTTTCAGGAGAGCAAAAGATTTGCACATCTTCGCTCCTTTTGGTTTGTCGGAAATCATCACCACCAGCCTAAAGTATTCGGAATCTTATCTGAATTTCAGGATCATTTTTCATGCCTTGGAAAAGGATCATCCTGAATTAATTTATGAAAATGAAATACTCACCGTGCACACCATACCCCTTTCGCATGGTATTAGATGCAATGGATTCCTGTTCAGGGAGAAACCCAAACCCAATAAAATCAACAAGGAAGCCTTGCCGGAAAATATCAGCCTTAAAAATATTGCTTTATTAAAAAAAGGGCAGGACATATTGGATGATGAGGGCAACATCTTATATAAAAATGAAATGTTGACCCTGCCTGCTAAAAAGTCCTTTTCATTTGCCTATTGTTCTGATACCATTTATGATGAAAGCATTGTTCCCCAAATAAAAGATGTAGATCTGTTGTATCATGAATCCACTTTTACCAACGAAATGGCAGACAGGGCGAAGGATACCTTTCACTCAACTGCTGCTCAGGCGGCCAGTATTGCTGCAAAAGCGGGTGTGTCCAAACTCATTCTCGGCCATTATTCCATCCGGTACAAAGACTTGTACCCGCTATTAAATGAAGCAAAAAGAATATTTCCGGAGACGGTATTATCCAAAGAAGGTGAAAGTATAGTATTAGAACCATAAGTTGACAAGCTTTGAATACCAATAAAAAGAATAATCTCCTGCTTGTGTTGTTCGGCATTTTTTTGACCAATGCTATACTTGCCGAATTGATAGGGGCAAAAATCTTTTCATTAGAAGCCATCTGGAATTTACCTCCGGCACAAATCCGATTGTTTGATAATTTGTTGCTGGACATTAATCTTACTGCAGGTGTAGTTATATGGCCTATCGTATTCGTAACAACTGATGTAATCAATGAATATTTTGGAAAAAATGCTGTCAGAAAAATTAGTTATCTGGCTGCCGGATTGATTGCATTCGCTTTTATTGTGATATCAGTGGTCATTTACCTCCCACCTGCCCCATTTTGGTTAGATGTAAACAATACTGATCCAACTGGCAATCCATTTGATATCAATTATGCCTTTTCGCAAGTTTATCAGCAGGGGTTGGGTATCATTATCGGTTCATTGATTGCATTTTTAATTGGCCAGTTGCTTGACGCATCAATCTTCCAGTACCTGCGCCGACTGACCGGAAATCGAAAGGTCTGGCTAAGGGCCACAGGATCTACGTTAGTATCGCAACTAGTGGATAGTTTTGTCGTATTGACGATTGCATTTTATGTATTTGGGAATTGGAGTATTCAGCAGGTGATATCGGTGGGAGTTATTAATTATGCTTATAAATTTGTCATTGCCATTCTGCTCACACCTGTTATTTACCTGGCACATTTTCTGATCGACTGGTATTTGGGGAAAAGGACTGCTGATACCATGAGGACAGAAGCTACATCTGGAATAGCTTTTATAGACATGAAAACTGATAGAATTGATATCTAAACAGATGGGATAGGAAAAAGGTTGTAATTTGAAGAATCTACGGTTTCTCCATATTTAATTATCAAAAGTGCTTTACAGGTCATATTATATCCATTTAGAGTTAATATTAAAATTATGAAAAAAGAGATCAACAGTGAATGGATTGATATCAGTACCACCCTCAGTCCGGAGTTGGTGGTTTGGCCGGGTGATCCGAAGGTTGAAATCAAAAAGATTTCTGCTGTATCCACTGATGGATACAATCTGACAACCCTTTCTTTAAGTGCGCATTCGGGTACCCACCTCGATGCGCCCATACATTATTTTGAAAACGGATTAGCTATTGATGAAATAGCATTGGAGAGGTTAATGGGACGAGTGATTGTGATAGAAACCGATGTTCCTGTCATCAAGGGCGATGTGCTGGCATCTTATCAAATCCGGGATAATGATAAGATTTTCTTCAAAACCAAAAATTCAGATATTGACTGGACGATGTTGCCTTTTTTAGAAGATTATGTATATCTGGATGAAAGTGCTGCAGATCATTTGATTGAACAAGGGGTATCGATGGTAGGGATTGATTACCTGTCCATAGCACATCCTCATCAAGGTGAAACTGTCCATAAAATGCTTTTGGGTTCGGAAATCCTCATTTTGGAAGGACTTTTACTTTCAGGTATACCTGGTGGCATATATGAGATGATTTGTATGCCATTAAAAATCAAGGGTGCTGATGGTGCACCAGCAAGGGTATTATTAAGGAATATTGAATAAATAACCGCACTTCCTGTTTGTCACATTGTATATAAATATAAGCACATATACATTAACATATAATTAGAGGTCGAATTGGCTGTTGCAAGTAATACCAAATTGTAAGTAGTGAATCTTATTTAGGGTTTGCTAGTTTATTCCTGAATTACGTATTGCAAAATTTAATTTTGCAGTTCTTTCTCAAGCTTTGCGCTCGCCGCGCGGGACTGCCGTCTTTGAACCTGAAGAGTTTATATGTTTATAGCATAAGATTCCCCAAAACAGCCTGGGTCGTACAAATTGATGAAAACGATACAGGCGAAAAAGATTAAGGAGTCGTAAACAAAAAAAACCGCACCTTTCGGTACGGTTTTCCTAGCCCCTCAACCCATCTAATCATCAAAGAGCATTTTGATTTGCAACCAATTTAACTTTTAATGTAAAGTCATCATAAATCAACTTGTCACCTAAACTATCAAAAAATTTACCTGACCTGAATTTGATATCATAGTTTGTACGATCTACTTTCATATCGGCCACGGCTGTTACTTTGTCTTTAGCCCATTGCACTGTAGCAGGAAAAACAATCTCATGTGTGATGTCTTTAATGGTCAGATCACCAGTGATTTCATAATTATTACCACCTTTGTGCACTGCTTTTGTGATGACCAGTGAAGACACAGGATGGTTATCAGTTCCAAAAAAATCATCAGATTTCAAATGGCCTACCAGTCGTTGATTGGTGCCCTCATCTGTTAAATCAAGACAAGTAATTGAATTCATATCTATTTCGAATTTGCCACCTTTGATGGATTTCCCATCTGTTTCAAGATAGCCCTCTTTAATGTCGATTTCACCATTGTGAGAACCTCCCACTTTTTTACCATCCCATTCTACTTTGCTCTCATTGGGATTCACTTTATAAGTTTCAGTTTTGTTCTTTTCTAACCCATTTGCCATTAAAACAACCGGGAACATTAATGCAATTAATAAAAATTTTACTTTCATGGGATTAATAAATTATGTTTAAATGAATAAGCTAAATATACGTGTACATACATATAATGTTCAGTTTACAATGAACTATTTTTCAACTAAAAACTGGGATTCGTGCAATTGATCGAACGCCATACGTTTTAAACAGAAATATTGCAGATTATATTTTCTTCCGGTTGATGCGGTAAATCCCCATATCACCTTGGAGTTGCCCTTAAAAATATCTTCTATTAAATCCCTTACTCCCTGATATACCAACTCACCATCTAAATAAACTGATATCCGATGCAATTCTGGTTCCCAGCGAAACCTGAAATCATGCAACTTATCATCCTCGAGATTGAAATTGTCATCATTGTTATTCCAATAGGTTTCATGATAGCTGCTGCCATTTTCCAAATATGCCACATGATCTGAAGATGGATCATTCTGAACCCTGTTTTGATAAGTATCAAACTCGATTGCAATGGATGGTGCTATAAAAGTCCCGGCCACTATATCATGCCTCCACCTGCCGAACCCCAATCCTTCACCATAAGTACCATATGCTTCAAACTGCCTTCGGTCATTATGTATAACAAATGCAATTCCATCAGCACCAAATTCGTCCTTATCACCCAGATAAATAACAAATTGTATTTCGAAAAAACCCTGTAAGTCTACTTTTTCTGATGCCCAGGCAATCCCTTCAC
>JAEWLI010000136.1 GCA_023393375.1 Bacteroidota bacterium | reverse complement strand
AGAATCGCTTCTGCCCAAGGTAGAGGCGCTGCTGAAGGATTCAGCAGAAGGTTCTTTGTCGGAGGACGAACTTAAAGGTGAAATTTTCACCTTGGCAAGCAATGGGCAAGCGGTTGGCAAGCAGTTGTGATGTGCAGCGGCAAGAATCGTGTCGCGGGAATCGATAGGGAGTCAGTGGGTAATCAATGGCGGATCAATTGGTAAAACCTGCGGCGAGAGTCAAGCCGCGGGAATCAATTGCAATTCGGTTGGGGGTCAATGGGTAAGACCTAAGCCATATACGTCATTCCGGTATGGGGCAGTCGGGAGAGCACCTTTTTCCGTCAGGAAAACTATTAAATAATTCATAGTGGTCGAACCATTTCGAGTGCGCTTCGAGATGCCGGAACAGCGGCGTGGTTTTGGGTCCAAAACAACTGATTTGCAATAGATTCGCAACAGACTACCGCAATTGAATTGCTAGCCATAACATCAAAGGGGCATAAACCTTGTATAGAAACTTTATAAAACGTTTAATCGATTTGTTTCTTGCAACATTCGGGCTAATAGTTCTGAGTCCTGTGTTTATTGTGTTGATGTTTATGATCAAACTGGACTCTCCCGGTCCGGTGCTTTTTAAGCAAAAACGGGTGGGGATACACAAGACCCACTTTAATATTTATAAATTCAGGACGATGAGAACGGATACGCCCAAGGACACTCCGACACATCTGCTGGCAGATCCGGATAAGTACATTACAAAAATGGGGCGTTTTTTGAGGAAGACCAGCCTGGACGAGTTACCTCAGATAATTAACATTTTGTTCGGACAAATGGCTATAATAGGACCCAGGCCCGCGCTCTGGAACCAGTACGACCTTATAGAGGAACGCGACAAGTACGGTGCAAATGAAATAAGACCCGGGCTCACAGGATGGGCACAGATAAACGGCCGTGATGAACTTCCTATAGAAGTCAAAGCAAAATATGACGGCGAATATATCCAAAGGATGAGTTTCCTTTTTGACTTAAAGTGCTTCCTTGGCACGATAGCGGTGGTTATGAACCGCGAGGGAGTAGTTGAAGGCGGGACAGGAATCTCCGATAACAAAAAAAATACAAACAGAGGATCATAATAATGTTATTAGTCACAGGAATAACCGGACATTCCGGAAGATATTTTTTGCAGGAACTTATTGACCACAAATATCAAGGACCGATCAGGTGTACTGTGCGAGAAACTTCTGATACTTCAATGCTGGATGAAAGCGGTCTTAATATTGAGAAGGTTGTTGGAGATATTGAAGACTCGTTATTCATGGATAAAATTATGAAAGATATTGATTTGATCCTCCATATTGCTGGTATCCAAAAAACATTACATGTAATAAGGGCTGCGACATCTAATAACGTAAAAAGCGGAATCTTCGTTCATACCACTGGAATATATTCGAAATTCAAGTCAGCTTCTGAGGATTATATTAATATTGAAAACGAAATGAAGATGATAATCAAAGACAAAGATCATCCAATTAAAGTAACAATACTTAGACCAACAATGATATACGGAGATTTGTGTGATCTCAACATGAGTAAATTCATAAAAATGGTAGATTATCTAAGGGTATTCCCGATAATAGAACATGGTAGAAGCTTAATTCAGCCAGTTAACGCAAGAGATTTGGGCAGGGCGTACTACCAAGTCTTATCTATGCATCAAAACTTACGCAGATCAGAATATATTGTTTCAGGAGAAAAGCCTATTGAAATGATTGAAGCTTTTAAGATTATTAGTGATAGCCTTGAGAAAAAAACTTTTTTTGTGAGTTTTCCACTTAGGTCTGGTGTCCTTTTAGCTCAAATATTGAAAATAATTTCCTTGGGTAAGATAGACTATGTTGAAAAGGTACAGAGAATGGGAGAAAATAGAAGCTTTTCTCATAAATATGCAAAAAATGATTTCAATTTTACTCCGATGTCATTTGAAAAAGGAATAGCAATTGAAGTCAGAAAATACATTGATAATAAAAGGAGATAGAAAAATGAAATCAGTACTTATTTCAGGAGGTGCCGGGTTCATAGGGAGCAATTTAGCGCTTAAGCTTCTTGATCGAGGATATGAGGTAACTATACTTGATAACCTAAACCCTCAAATTCATGGTTTCGCTCCTGAAAAATCATATTCTTATAATCTAATAAAAGACAAAGTAAGATTTGTAAAAGGTGATGTTAACTCTGCTCAAGATTGGGAAGTTGCATTAAGAGAAGTAAACGTTGTAATACATTTAGCTGCAGAAACAGGTACAGGACAATCAATGTACGAAATCAATAAGTACGTAAATTCTAACATTGGTGGAACCGCTAATCTCCTGGAACTATTAACTGAGGACAAACATCATGTAAACAAGCTTGTTATTGCTGCTTCAAGAGCAGTATATGGAGAAGGGAAATTTGAATGTAAAAAACACGGTGTTGTATATCCGGAATCAAGAGCCGATAAAGATATGAAAAAAGGTGACTTCGAAGTTAAATGCCCAATTTGCAACGATAAAGTAACTGTCCTTGCAACTGATGAAAATTCAAAACTTCATCCAACTTCGGTCTATGGATTTACAAAACAAGCCCAAGAAGAACTGTGCATGATAGTAGGGAAGTCAATTAATGTCCCCGTGGTTTCCTTTAGATTTCAGAATGTATATGGACCTGGCCAATCACTAAAAAACCCATATACAGGTATTCTCTCAATTTTTTCAACGCGTATCAAAAATGGAAATGACTTAAATATTTTTGAGGATGGGCTTGAAACAAGAGATTTTGTATACATAGATGATGTAACAGACGCGATTATTCTAGGCATAGAAAAGGATGCGGCAAACTATGAAATTTTTAATGTAGGATCAGGTGAAAAAATAGATGTTTTAACAGTTGCAAATGTTCTTAAGGAGAAATATAAGGCTAATATTAAAATAAATGTTACTGGAAATTATCGTTTGGGCGATATTAGGCATAATCTGGGAGATTTGTCTTCTATCAGTGCAAAATTAGGGTATTACCCAAAAGTTTCTTTTAAAGAAGGGATTTCTAATTTTGTTGACTGGGTTGAAAAACAAGAAGTAGAATCTGACAATTACGAGTTATCAATTCAAGAAATGAAAAATAAAGGACTTTATAAATAATGGATTACGAGGGATCAATCAGAGGAAAAAAAATATTATTTTTAGCCCCTTCTTTTTTTGGTTATGAAAATAAAATAAAATTGAAAATGATTGAAATGGGAGCCATTGTTGATTTTTATGATGTAAGATCAGTTACAAGCGCTTTTGAAAAAGCATTATTAAAAATATCACCTAATATATTTACCATTAAAACAAGTAAATATTACGATAAAATATTAAGAGAAAATAAAGGCAAAGACTATGATTTTGTATTTATAGTTAAGTGTGACATGATCAGTTGTCAAATCTTGGATAGAATCAGAAAAAATTATAAGAATGCATTTTTTTGTTTATATCTTTGGGATTCTATAAAAAATATTCAAGGTATCCACGCTAAATTTAAATACTTCGACAGAGTCTTATCTTTCGATAGAATTGATGCGAAAAATAACAAAGGTATAATTTTTAGACCTCTATTCTTTTTAGATGAATACAGAAGGACCAAAGTGTGTCCGACAGAAAACGAATACCAATTTGATTTAAGTTTTCTTGGTACAATTCATTCGGATAGGTTTGCAATCATTAAAGAAATAAGGAAAATATGCGATGATTGGGGCTTAAAGTTTTTTTCTTTCCAGTATTTACAAAGTGGTTTTATGTATTACTGTTACAAGATTTTAAAAAATGAATTTAGAGAAACTTCTAAAAATGATTTTAACTATGAAAAATTAGAATCAGTTAACATTGCAGAGATAGTTGATAAATCAAAGGTAATATTAGATATTCAACATCCACAACAAACAGGTCTTACTATGAGAACGATAGAAATGATTGGAATGAACAAGAAACTTATAACCACAAATCAAGACATAAAAAACTACGATTTCTATGATCCGTATAATATATTAGTGATAGACAGAAAAAACATAAAAATTCCAAAGGAATTTTTTGATGCAGAATATAGACCAATTGATGAAAAAATTTACGAAAAATATTACATTGAAAGCTGGATCAATGATATTTTGCATTAATCATAAAAGTAGGCGAGAAAATGAGAAATGAATATACGTTCTCTGAGTTTATCAAAACGGTATGTTCCTGGGCATCCACAAAAATATTTTACAGTGGTGCAAGATTAATACGAAGACCGTTTTACCTAAGAGGGAAAAGTAGTCTTGCGTCTTACCAGGGCTTAACGACAGGACACAGTTGTAGATTTGATCTACCGGGCAAAAATTTAAAAACATTATATTTCGGCAAAGACTGTGAAATTGGAGACAACGTTCACATCGTGGCATACGAGAAGGTCTCTATAGGAGATAATTGTTTGATGGCTTCCAAGATTTTTATCAGTGATACAAGTCACGGTAATTATTCCGGGGAAGTCCAGTCTTCTCCAAGTGAGGTCCCAAATGACAGAGCTTTAATTACAAAGCCGGTAATAATTGGTGATAATGTATGGATCGGTGAAAATGTATGCATCCTTCTTGGAGTAACGATTGGCAACGGATGCATAATTGGAGC
>JAEWLI010000056.1 GCA_023393375.1 Bacteroidota bacterium | reverse complement strand
AAGCATACCTGTCCCGAATGATGTTTTAATAGAGGCTAAAATTGCCGAACGTGTTTTGAGCGATTTGTCTTCAGTTAATAAAGTGGGCGATCAGGTTCCTTTTAACTGTCCGGGTTGTGGTGGTGTTTTATGGAAAGTTAAAAAGGATACCGACTCACGGTTCCGTTGCCATACCGGGCATGCATACACGGAAGCATCCCTTTTAGCTGAACAAACCAAAAAAATTGAAGAAACAATGTGGATTGCATTACGGATGTTCGAGGAGCGTAAAAATTTGTTGACCGAAATGGCCCAAGGAAAAAAAGGTGTTGGTTCCCACTCAGTTCTTGAAAGGGCAAAAATGTCCCAGGTTCATATTGATCGAATAAGGGCAATCTTAAATACAGCTAACACTGAAAGTGGGGATGATGTGCCTTCATGATGTAAACTACTACCCACACATTTTCATAAACCTTTTCAAGCCACCAGCAATCCCATGTTTTATTTACGCTTTCGAAACTATTACCACTAAAAACAGCTTATTCAATAGTGGTTGGTTTAGATGGTTCTACATATCTCAGCATTACCAATAATGATCTGACCGTTATGGACAACCGGAGAAGAGCAACTACGTAGCAAATGGTTATAGATATGGTGTATTAAGTTTGAAAAAAGACTTAGTAATGCTGAGCTTCACTCATTGGCATACAAATGATTTTTTCCATAAATAATTAATTTTTTAATAAGTATGAAATTAGCCTATATTGGAACATACCCACCGCGGGAATGCGGTATTGGTGTATTCACTAAAAACCTATACCATTCAATGGTAACCCATCCAGATACATCAGACGATCCAATTGAAGGTTTTATTGTAGCCATTAATGATAATGAACAAACCTATAATTATCCGGAAGAGGTACAATTAATCATTAGGCAAGAACGTCAACGAGATTATTTGGAAGCTGTAAAATACATTAATCTCAGTGGTGCCGATGTTTGCATTCTTCAACATGAGTTTGGAATATATGGCGGGCAAAATGGCATTTATATTCTTCCATTGCTTTCTCGCCTTGAAATACCATTGGTTGTAACCCTTCATACAATTGTAAAATCACCCTCTTACAACGAAAAAGCAGTATTGCAGGAAATATGCAAGATGGCCAATAAGATTATTGTGATGAGCTATAAGGCTATCGAGTTTCTAATCGAGATATATGAGGTGGATAAAGATAAAATTGTTTATATAGAACACGGAGTGCCGGATATTCAATTTAGTCAGGTAAAAACAAAAAGAGAATTTAAGCTAACAGATAAAAAATTATTACTCACATTTGGGATTCTAAGCCGCAACAAAGGCATTGAAACGGCTATAAATGCATTACCTAAAGTTGTTGAAAAACATCCCGATATTTTGTATGTGGTTTTAGGCAAAACCCATCCGAATGTAGTTCGACATTCAGGAGAAGAATATCGAAATTATCTTCAACTATTAACCAAAAAACTCAATCTCACCAATCATGTTGTTTTCATCAATGAATTTATTAACCAAAAAGAATTATTCAAATATTTGTCCGCATCTGATATTTATATTACGCCCTATAAGAATGAAGCACAGATTACCAGTGGCACGCTTTCTTATGCAGTAGGAGTGGGGTCTGCGGTTATTTCAACACCGTATTGGCATGCAGTGGAATTGTTGGACGATGGAAGGGGCAAACTATTTAATTTTAATGATTCCGAACACCTTACACAAATATTATTGGAATTGCTGGATCATCCAGAAAAGTTGAAAAAACTAAGAGAGAAAGCGTTTGATTATGGCAGAACAATTACATGGCCTAAGTCGGGTGATAAATACATTTCGCTTGTGAAACAAATTCTCGAAGATAAACCGAAGGTATCGGCTAAGAAGGAAACAACAATTGATCCGCTTATGCTTCCGCCATTTTCTTTAGACCATATTAAACGGTTAACGGATGATACAGGCATTATTCAGCACGCAAAATATGGTATTCCCAACCTAAAAGAAGGTTACTGCCTTGATGACAATGCAAGGGCATTACTTATGGTGTTGATGGCCTACCGGCAAAAAAAAGATAAGCTTGCACTTAGTTTAGCACCTATATATCTGAGCTATATACATTATATGCAAAACAAAGATGGTACATTCAGAAACTTTCTTAGTTTTAACCGAAATTTTCTTGATGAGGTGGGATCTGAGGATTCGTTTGGTAGAACCATTTGGGCTCTCGGTTATTTATTGTACAATCCGCCAAACGACGCTTATTATCAAACTGGAAAACTAATTTTCTTTAATGCAGCTCCAAACTTTGTCAAACTGCAATCTATCCGGAGCATTGCCAATTCAATGCTGGGTATCAGCTACTACCTTAAAAGCAACCCGACAGATGATTTAATGAAGGAAACATTAGCTGGTCTTGCAGACAAGTTGATCAAGCACTACCAGGATAATACTTCTTCCAACTGGAAATGGTTTGAAGCATTACTAGCTTACGATAATGGTATTTTGCCTTTTGCTTTGTTACACGCTGCTGAAATACTTAAAAATGATAAAATCGCTCAGATTGCCCTGGAAACAACCAATTTTCTGACAGAAATTTTGCTAAAAGATGGTTATTTATCGATTATTGGCAATGAAAAATGGTATAAAAAGGATGGGGAACGCTCTCTGTTTGCACAACAGCCAGTGGATGCGCTGGCGATGGTATTAATGTATCATCAGGCTTTTCATTTAACCAAAGACAGAGAATATCTTTCAAAATTATTTTCCTGCTTCATGTGGTTCCTGGGAGAGAATGATCTTAGGATGAATTTATTCGATTTTGAAACAAAAGGCTGTTGCGATGGCATTCAGAGTGATGGGGTTAACCGTAATCAGGGGGCAGAAAGCTCACTGGCATATTTGATATCTTACCTCGTAGTCATGGATGCGTTTGAAGCAATTGAACAAAGTAGCACCTGAAACCACCATAAAATTAAAAAACTATGCTGATAGAAAGATACTCGAATAACCCAATCCTTACCAAGAAGGATATTCCTTATCCCGTTGCTACCGTGCATAATGCAGGAGTAGTGAAACACAACGGCAGATATATTATGATTTTTCGATCGCATAAGCTTAACGGTAGAAGTATTTTGGGTAAAGCTGAAAGCGAAGATGGGTATAATTTCATTGCAGATGAAAAACCATTTATGGTACCGTCAACTGAGAAGGGATTTAAAGAATATGAGGAATATGGTGTAGAAGATCCCCGCATAACTTTTCTAAATGGCGAATATCTGATCACCTACAGTGCTTATTCCCGCAATGGCGTAAGAATAGGTCTCGCAAAAACCAAAGACTTTAAAACCGTTCAAAGGGTATCCCTTATTACTGAAGCTGACTACCGGAATATAGTGATTTTCCCGGAAATGTTCAACGGTTTATATGCCCGTCTCGACCGCCCTCATTCTGAAATATCCCCTTGGGCAATATGGATTTCATATTCTCCCGACCTGATATATTGGGGCGAATCCAAGTTGATCATGAATCCTTGTAAGTATCATTGGGATGAAATGAAGATTGGGCCTTGTGCGCCACCAATAAAAACACCACGCGGGTGGCTAAATATCTATCATGGCGTATTCCCTACTATGGATGGCTGTATTTACAGGCTGGGGGCAGCATTACACGATATTCACGACCCTTCAAAAATTATTGCTGTAGGCGATGATTGGATACTCCAGCCCGAAGAACCGTTTGAAATAACAGGATATGTTCATAATGTGGTTTTTTGTTGTGGTACGGTTCCTGAGGAAGATGGAAGCATTAAAATTTATTGGGGAGGTGCCGACACAGTAATGTGCGTAGGTACGGCAAATATTGAAGAACTTGTTGATCATTGCTTAAATAATTCACGACAACCTGTATAATGAAAATAGCTATTCTGGCACCAATTGCATGGAGAACACCACCTTCAAAATACGGACCATGGGAACAGGTCGCTTCAAATATTGCCGAAGGACTTGTTGATAAAGGTATTGATGTTACCTTGTTCGCTACCGGAAATTCTGTTACCAAAGGCCACCTACAATATGTTTCGGAAACTGCCTATTGCGAAAATCCTGACATGGACCCAAAGGTATGGGAATGTCTTCATATCAGCCATCTGATGGAAATGGCTGATAAATTTGATATCATCCACAACCATTTTGATTTTCTTCCACTTACCTATTCCAGACTTATTAAAACCCCTGTGGTTACAACCATACACGGATTTTCTTCTCAAAAAATAATTGAAGTATATAAAAA
>JAEWLI010000050.1 GCA_023393375.1 Bacteroidota bacterium | reverse complement strand
GGTTGTGAGGACGATCATGTGGGGATAAATATTCCGAACCATCGTTCACACCTTTTATCCTGCGTGTAGATTTTGAGTAAGTATAGCTGATCCACCCGTTCAGTTTGCCTTCGGGTTTTCTGATAAGCATTTCTATACCATAAGATTTACCCAAACCTGCCCTGAATTCTGCCTCCATATACTTATTCAGCATTAGATTAGCATGATCTTTAAAATCTATTTGACCTATCATTTCCTTATAATACACCTCAACTGAAGTTTCCAGCTTGTTATTCAGGAAGTTCTGGAAGATGCCGAACGTATATTGGTCTGATTTCTGGGGTTTTACATTTGGTGTAGCAGGCACCCAGACATCGAGTGGAGTACCTGCCACCGAGTTAGATGCCAGATGCAGGTATTGGATAGATCGTGCGTAACCTGTTTTGATGGACATGGCATCTGTGATTCGGTAAGTCATTGCCAGACGTGGTTCCAAATGGGCAAAAGTATTGAAGATGTCTCCGCTTTCATAGTTGGTAGTATGAATAACTTCCCCTTGCTCATCGAAGTCGTACAAAGTATAGGAACCAAGATTTTGAAGTGCTGATAAACGTAATCCAGGGCTTATCAGCAGGCGACCATCAGCAAATTGATTGTCCATGCTTATATAAATCCCATGTTCAAGGGCTCGACTAAAGAGTGATTTGATGGTATTTGACGAACTCCCATACTTTAATTTCATTTCACCAGGATTGAATACATGTAAAGATGAAGAAGCACCAAAGTACAGTGTATGTTGTGGTGACAAAAAATAGTCATAATCTATTTTTAAGGTATAATCATTCATACGGGCTCCCCAATCTATCTTCATGTCGTTAGCCCCTAATCCTAAATTATAGTTGTAATTGCTGTAAATTAACGACACATTGGAAAACAGTTTTTGGCTGTAGAGCCTGTTCCACCGCATAGTTCCTGTAAAGTTTCCCCAAGCAAATTTTGTATTAAAATCGTCGGTATCTATGCCAAACGCATCTCTTCCCCAGTAAGAGGAAATGAAAAGCTGGTTTCGCTCATTGAGGTTGTAATTTATCTTTGCATTGAAGTCGTAAAAGTGCAAAATGGCATCTTTTGTCTCTTCATTTAGTTTGGTAAATACATCCATATAGGTGCGTCGGCCCGACAATACCATTGAACTCTTTTCTTTTATCAATGGAACCTCTAAAGTGAGTCTGGAAGCAATCGGACTTATACCTCCTTGCCCGCTTAGTTTTTTGTTGTTGCCCTCCTTCATACGCACATCAAGCAACGATGATAATCGGCCTCCATAACGTGCCGGCATATTACCCTTATAGAACTCCATGCTTTTGATGGCATCGTTGTTGAACGTAGAAAAGATCCCGATGAGATGTGATGGATTATATACCACAGCCTCATCCAGCAGGATGAGATTTTGGTCATGTCCGCCACCCCTCACACTAAAGCTCGAACTGGTTTCACTGGTCATACTCACCCCTGGTAACAGTCTTATCACTTTCAGCGGATCAACTTCCCCAAAAAGAGCGGGTATTTGTTCAATTGTTCTGGCTTCAATTTTATTGTAGCTCATTTGGTTGACGGCAACATTGTCATCGGGTTTTTGCCCGGTAATCACCACCTCTTTCAGTTGGGATGTTTCTTCAGCCAGTTCGATGGTTAGGGTAATATTGTCGTTCAAATCAATGGATCGTTCTTCTTTTTGATAACCCATATAAGAGTAAACCAATGTAACATCGCCTTTAGGAAATGTTAATGAGTAGTAGCCGTATAAATTGGTAGTAGCTCCTATTGTGGTACCTTTTAGTTGAACAGTAGCTCCGAGTAAACTTTCACCTGTAGCTTTGTCTTTGATATAGCCGCTAATGGTGTAGTTTCTTGATTCACCATATTTGTAAGCCGATTTGCTTTTTAGTATGATTTGTTTTCCGTGAAATTGATATTCCAATCCAAGCTTGTCACTAACCAGGTCAAGTAGTTCCTGCACGGTAACTGTCCCAGCCGGCAGATAGATGATTTTGTCGAGGTCCAGGTTTTTTTCGTTGTACGAAAGATGAATAGATTCAATACTCTTCAACCTATCGATAATTGTACGTACAGATGCTTGTGTTGTATCCATCTTTGCGGTAGCGTTCAAGATGTCCTGACAATTAGCTCTGTGACAAGGCAATAAAAATGCTGTCCCTATAATTAGGGTGATAAAAATTTTCTTCATTGTTGATTAAACGGTTAATTAATGTGTGATAAGATGCTAAGGTTTTAAAATAAATCCGACGTCGTTTTTTTCTATATTTAAGTCGAGTGTAATCGATATTACTTCAAGTGCTTCCTGAACATCCTGTCGGTAAAAACTGGCTGTCAGGGAAGCTCCTTTAAGCTGATCGCTCAACTGGATTTGGGTTTGATAAAAATTAGAAAGGGTGGCAACAACCTGCTTCATTGGTGTGTTTTCGAACACTAGTAAACCTGTTTTCCATGCCAATAAGTTATGATCACCATGTGCAGATTTGTGCGGCTTGCCCTCTAACATATCTGCACGCTCACCTTTTACCAGAATCACCGTCTCATTATTTGCGGGATCTGAGAAAGCCACTTTCCCAGAAAACACAGTGATATGCTGATTGTCATCTTTTGTATTGATGTTGAACGAAGTTCCCAATACCCTAGTAGCTGTCTTGTCAGTAACTACCACAAACGGGTGCGCGGTATCTTTTGCTACCTCAAAATATGCCTCACCGATAAGTTCTACGATTCGTTCGTTGCCAAATTGTTTCGGGAAGCGTATCGAAGAGTGGTTGTTGAGCCAAATCATGGTGCCATCAGCGAGCATCATGGAGTCAGTAGAATTAGTAGTTGAGAATACCAGCCTATTTCTTGATGTTGAGGTATTATCAAAACCAGCGTAACGATATATTACGAAAACCACCGACACGAGGATCAGCAAGGTGGCAGCTACTTTAGTTATCCAATTATACCCAGGAAAGAAGCGTGTTTTTGCAACATGATTACCATCCAGTTTCGCTGTTATATTTCCCCAAGCTTCGTCAAAGTTGGGTTGGTAGAGCTCTTGTAATTTACCGGTCCGATCCCATATTTTTTTAAGCTTTTGGTATTGTGCTTTATTCTCAGGGTTTGTCAGCCATATCTCCAGTTGCTTAAGATCTTCGGCAGTAGCTTCGTTTTTCAGTTTTCTAATGATAATGCCCCAGTCAAGTTCCATTTTTTATCTCTGTTTATAGTAGAGACAAAAATTCATGGTCATACCCTAAACAGAAAAAATATTTTTTTCATTTTAAGTTAAGTTTGACAAGTTATTCATATTCAAATAAATGTAATTTCACCAATTATAATCTCCTGGTTTAAGAACTATCTGCCTATCCCATATCTCCCATTTTGTATGATATCATATTAAAAATCCTTGTTTTCATGGATTGCCTTACGTCTTAGACCTCATTATTTTTGTCCTTATTTTTTAAACTAATATTTAAATCATGAAAATTAAAATCTTCATTTTTATATTGATTGCGAGCTGTTTTTATACCTGCTCCAAAGAGCAAGAAAGTCCAAAAGGTTCTCAAATATCCGGCACATTATATTATGAATGGGCGGGACATATATTTGGATACGATCTGGGTACGGATCAGAAATTCACTTTTTTTGAACACACCAACGATTTGAATGGATGGGATGTGAGCAGAGATGGTAAAATATTACTTACCAGCAAATTTATTCCAGGAAGAACTGATGTTACTCAATACACCTTATCACACGCGGAAGATGGAAATATTATCAGCCAATTTGAATATTTTCCGCTGGATGGTGAAAGAGACAATATCGGGATCTTATCTCCAGACAATTCTCTAATTGCAATAAAGCCTACACGTGCTGAAGGTATTGTAATTGTAAATACAGAAGGTGAAGTCTTGCATCATCTTGAGGGAGTAAACGGTGAGAAAATCAATCAATTTGCCGAGGTGTTGTGGCTTCCGGGCAATGTCCTTGTATTTACACATCAACAACATATATTGCGCACTGATCCGCCTTATAATGATATTGAACATATTAAAGAAATGGATTACGAACTATGGGGAAACCTCCATGCCAGTTTTGATGGGGAAAGATTATCTTTAAAAATAGGGAATCATCTTTATTTGATGAACATCGATGGTAGTGATCTCAAACAAATCACCGAGAGTAACCATAAAGAACGGGAAGCAGTATTTTCACCCGATGGACGTCATTTATTGGTTGGAACCGACTTCTATCCCGGTGTATTCTCTAAAGGTAAATGGAACCTAAAAATTATCCCTGCCGATGGCAACACTTATCAAGTGGACTCAGACGATTCCAATCTGGTAAGACCTGTAATTCCTAAGGGTGAAAAATTTATTGAGCAATGCACCGAAATTATGTTATGGCGGTAGGTAGTTTAGCAATTTATCTGCTTACATAAGCCCGTCCTGCTATACGAAATACGATTTCATCTGGTTCCAACTGTCTGTCTTCTGCTGAAGAATAAAAACAAAAGAATAGTTTTTTACTGTCTCCGCTATTGTACAGCAGTTCTATCGCATAATCATCCAAAATATAAGTGCCTGCTGTATTCTGTTTATTAAATGCAGCACTGTTACTGGAGCTTCCACCACCTAGTTTTTCATTGGTAAAACGGCCATCGGCAGTAAAAGTAAAACTACTCAGTGCCACAATTCCTACTGATCCACCAAATGCGATATTTCCACCACCTTCGAAAGAAGCATAATAACCGTTCAATGCTTCACCTTTTAGTGCTGGATAAGCAGGATGTATCTGGGAAGTGCTTTTTTCTGATGTGCTCCCATTTGACCAGGTGATGTTAAATAATTCTCCACTTTGTGTCCATGTGCCCCATCGACTTGCCTGATCGGTGGTTAATGCCTCCAAATTCAACTCCTCGATTGGGACTTTAGGTTCTTTTACCACCATATTGTCCCGGAAAAAAACATATGGGTTATATACCGGATAAACATAACCTCCAAAACCTGCTTCATAATCCAGTACCAAGGAAATACGTTCCACATTATCTGGTATCACAGGTTCAACTTCAGACTCTTTGCATGCAAAAATTGTCAATAATAATAAAACAAGGAAAGTTCTGGTCAAATTGCTGGAATTTACGTTTTTTGAATCGAATGATTTCATGTTTGTGGAATTTAAAAAGGTTAAAAAATATCCACCAAAGATAGGTGAGCTGTTAGGCTCTTTCAATCCCAATTTACAGGGGATTTTTTCTCCTAGTATTCCATGAATTATTTATTCACAATTTAAAGGGTCAGGATTTCATCCAATCAATTTTTTCTCAAATGCTATACGGATTAGGGCAGGTGAATTATTTACCTGAAATTTCTGCATCAGATTCCTTCGGTGACTTTCTACGGTAAGGGGGCTGATAAAAAGTGTGTCGGCCATTTGCTGCGTTGTAAGACCATCAGCTATAAATTTCAACACTTCTTTTTCTCTTCTGGTAAGTTGAATGATATTTGTGTGATCCGTTTTATTGTCATTAAAAATAATTTGTTGAATATCAGAACTCAAATACATTTTCCCATTTTGAACCGACTGAATGGACAGGTTTAATTCTTCGGCACTTACATTTTTTAGCAGATAACCTTTAGCTCCGGCATTCATCATTTGTTCGATGAATTCAGCTTCCTGATGATTGGTAATGGCGAGAATTTTAGCTTTTGGATATTGAGCTAATACCTTCTGGCACAATTCAGGGCCTTGTATTTCAGGAAGGTTAATATCCATTAAAATGACATCAAAATGATTGTTTTGGATGAACTCAAGAAATGGCACATGAGAATTAAAACTGCCCACAATAGTAAAATCCTGATGGTGCTGTAAAAGCGCTTTTAATCCTTCTAATACCATAGGATGGTCGTCAATTATTACAATCTTTACCATTTGTTCCATCATATCTGAATCTGTATTTTTATTTAATGATTCATAAAACATTCTTCTATTTCAAGTAAATTCGTAGTGACTTTACTATTACAAATATGCAGGTTATAATAATTATCAGAGCTGTATATAAATATTTTCTATTAGAAATATATTCAAAATTAAATTTTTTTCTGTTCTATTAAAGCACAAGAAGTCCTACAATTAACTATGAAGCGGATAATTATTCCCAAACTATTTTTTTTCATATTCTTCCTCGGAATTCCATTCTTATCATCCAATGCTCAGGAATTTCAACGTGAATCCGTTCTTGATAGTCTGGAACAGCTATTATTGGTTACCAGCCTACCCGAAGATCATATCAAAGTGCTGGGTGAGCTATCTGATTATTGGATTTATATTGATTCGGCCAAGGCCATGCAATACGCACTTCAGATAAAAGATCTGTCTGAGCGCATCGATTTTCAAAAAGGCCTGGGGATCGCTTATTATTATATTGGGGGAATTTATATGGAATATTATCATCTGGATAAAGCTGAACACGAATTTATCCAGGCCGAACAATTTCTTGCAAAGGATACATCATATTATGCGCAACAAATACTGGCAAAAACCTGGCATAACCACGGTGCCTTGTATCAACGAAGAGGTGATGAAGATACGTTTTTAAACATGTTGCTTTATCACGCCATTCCCATACAAGAAAAGATAAATGATACCTTAGGAATAGCTCGAAATTACCACAGCATAGGTTTAATTTTCATGAATATGAAAGATTATCCACGTGCGATTGACTATTACGAGAAAGCCATTGGTACTTTCAAATATTATCCCCGTATGGTGGAAATGAGCGATGTGTATCTAAGAATCGCCTATTGTTTGATTTATCAAAAAGAGTTTACTCCAGAAGTTAGCAAAAAAGTGCAATATTGCCTGAAACAGGCTGAAGAAGTTTTACAACATCATCCACTTGTATATGCCTGGGTGAATTATTACAATATCAAAGGCTTATTCGAGGAAGGATTTAAACAAGACACTGCTGCGGCATTGGAATTTTACCAAACAGGATATGAGCTGGCAGATAAGATAAATGAAAAGAAATTGGCTTCAGATCTTATGCTCAGGTCTTTTTATATTTACTTTGAACAGGAAGATTATGAACTTGCCAAGGAATGCATTTATACCTTAAATAATAAGTATGAAGGGTATTTTACTCCTGCAGATAAGTTAAATATCCTGAACAATATGATCAATACAGAGGAAAAATTGGGAAATATAAACGAAGCTTTCCGGTTATTACGGAGGCATTCCGCACTTAAAGACAGCATCAACAGTAAGGAGATCCAACTGAAAGTATATGACCTCGAACAAAAATATGAATCAGGTTTAAAGGAATTAAAAATCCTCGATCTCACCAATACAAATGCTCAACAATCCTTGGTTCTGAAGCAACGTCAGCTATGGTTACTGATCATGGCAGCAACATTGATTATTCTGATTGCTGTGGTGATAATCGGTTATCTGATTTTGAAAAACAGAAAAATGGTTGCAGAAAATGAGAAGAAACTTTTGGACGAGCAGTTGATCAGGCTAAAGCAAGACCAGGAACTAAAAGTAATGGAAGGCATTATGGAAGGGCAGCACCAGGAAAGGAATCGCCTTGCTTCTGAATTGCATGATGGATTGGGAGGTGCGCTGTCGGGGATAAAAATGAAATTATCAGGTATATCAGTGAATAATCATCAGTTAAATGGGGAGATGCTCAGCGTGATAACCCTTCTGGACGATTCTATTCAAGAATTACGGTCCATTGCAAGGAACCTGATGCCCGAAAAGCTCTTAAAGTCAGGGCTTACAAATGCTTTGGTGGCATATTGCAAACCCTTGGAAAATAAGAAATTAAAAATATTGTGTCAGGTTTTTGGTAATGAAAATCAGGTGCCGGAGAAATATAAGTTAATGATTTTCAGAATAATCCAGGAGTTGATCAACAATGCGGTGAAACATGCCCATGCCGATCAGATTATTGTGCAGTGTAACTTTTTTGAAAATGCCGTATCTATTACAGTCGAGGACAATGGCAAAGGTTTTGACCCTCAGGTAGTTAACAATAATGGAGTGGGTTTAAGCAGTGTGCACGCCAGAGTAAAATATATGAAAGGTAATATAGAAATTGATTCTCAGCCTGGAAAGGGTACTGCCTTTGAAATTAACCTTGAATTATGATTCTACCGGAAAACCAGTAGAAAAAAATCCTGATTTCCTGTGATTGAGCGAATTCCGGATCTGCAATAATTTTGTGTCATCATTAGACTAAATTTTTTTGCAGATATGAAGAAGATATTTTTTAGACTATGTTTTGTAAGTTTTTTTATTTTTTTGTTAAACCAAAGCTACCTGAAGGCACAGAATCTCGATAGCGAATACACAACCAGTGTTGGCTTCAAAGTATTGTTTGGAGATGGTACAGTAGGAGGGTTCAATGTAAAACATTTTGTGAATGACTACGGAGCTCTTGAAGGTTCATTTTTGTTTTTTGATGGTCCATTGATAGGACTGGACTTTCTCTACCTTTATCATGGAGATATCGGTAATGCCGATGGTCTGAAATGGTATGTTGGAGGTGGGGGGTTAATACTCATTGTAACCGAAAGCGGGTATCAAGACAATTTTGGATTTGCATTGCGTCCGGTGATGGGTTTAGATTACAAATTTACGGGTGCTCCCATTAATCTGGCTTTGGATCTCAACCCTATCTTCAGCATTGTGCCCACCACTGAAGTGGATTTTGCCGTTGGATTAACCTTTAGGTATGCTTTTTAATTTTATTATTTAGTTCAGGGTTTGTGGGTGGGGTTAAATGAGATGCCTATGCAAGTTGTGAAAGGTGAATCGTGTGCTAAGGGCTCATGGCCATCTCTTGTTTATAGCCAAAATTTCCAGCCTTTATTCTTCGTTAATTCTTTAATAGTTTTAATTTTTGGTGATTTCGAGAATGTTTTTTCCCAAATAAATTGGGATTCAGTAGATTCAATAAACCAAATATTGAAATCACCTACATATCCATAAGCAGAGTTAGAAATATCATAATTGTGTAGAATGTCTATTTTACCAATAGTTTCTATAAGATTAGCTACTTTTTTATGTTTAATTGGTAAATACCAACTAATACATAGAGTATTTTCCCACTTTTCATAATTAAGTACCAATATTTCAGAATTTATAAAGTCTGAAATATAAGGTTTATTTGAACTGTTTATTCTTGTAGTTGCTATTAAGTTGTAACCATAATTGTTGTCTGTTTCTATTACAACTGCCCCACCGTAATTTCCATTTGAGAACTTATAAGTTATACATTCCCCCTTTTCAAATACGGGTTGAAATTTTAGCTTCTTTTTTCTTTGCCTAGGTTTGTCTTTCTTTGTTTTTAGTTCTAATAAAAATTTTTCTAAGTAATTATGACGTTTATTTAAATCTTTGGGGGAAGCTCCAAGTTCTTTCCACAGTTCTAAATTTGCTCCACTTTCAATAATTAATTTTACTTTTTTATAAACTTCTAAATCAAGATTTTTGCATTCCCATTGAGCTTTTGCAATAGCAAACCAAAAATTATGATTCTCTTCATAATCTTCAATTATGTCTTTATTTTTAATTTTTAATTTTTCTGTAATTTCACTTATACTCAATCCAGCATTGTACAAGTCAATATATTCAGCATATATCTCAGCAAAAGTATCATTTGATGATATAGCAGTTCCCCAAGTTCCCATAGTTTCTTATTGTGACGATTTTTTGAGTTGACACATGTTCCGGTTGTATATGCCATATCAGATTTTATAAGCACTTAAGCATCAGCTAAAACAAGACTAAAGGTAAGAATAAATGCCGAAACCACAACTAAACCATCCTGTTTTGTGCATTCTATTACAGGTCAAGAGTTAATTTTAATTGTCCACCTAATCCCTCGCGGATTATTCTCATTAAAGTGGACAATCGTATGTCACTAGCGTTATTTTCTATCCGTGAAATATAATTTTTAGTAGTACCTGCTTTTATGGCTAACTCTTCCTGTGTCAGATTCCTTTGCTTTCTAGCTTCTTGAATTAAGACACCTATTTTAAATGCTTCGAACTCTTCTTCATATTCATCTCTGCTGGGAGTTCCTTTCTTCCCATATTTCTTGTCCAAGTGATCGTCCCACGAAACTAGATTATTTTTACTTTTTGTCTTCATAATATTGTTTTTTTAGCCTTTCCGCCTTATTAATCTCATTTTTTGGAGTTTTTTCTTGCTTTTTCTGAAATCCGTTCAGTAGGATTATTAAATTACCTTTATCGAAGAAACAAAATATTCGAAAAATATTACTGCCAATTTTCACCCTTATCTCGAAAAGACCGTCTGTCCCTTCAAGATGTTTCAAAAATTTCACTGGAACCGTCTTTAGAGACCTTATAAGGCCAATTACCCAGTCAATTTTGTCCTGAACCTTTTTTGATTGAGCATTGTAGAAATCCCAGAACTCATCTCCATAAACATAGAGATTACGCAAATAATTTCCATTCATGGCATAAAGTTATCGGATTGGACAACAAAAATCAAGTAATAAGATAGTTTATGGCGTAGTGACGCTTTGTATGAGGCATAACTGTATTCCATAGATAATAAACATTTCACTACTCCAGGTACAATGCTCTGACGAAGCAGCTACCAATCACCACCGGGATTTTGTTCTCTCATTATCATGATAACCATATATTTAACCGGATCCAAAGGTTTAATGCCTGAGTAAAATTGTTAAATGCTCCGTTTATAACATCGAATAAATCCAAAAGCCAGATTTAATGCTTATAGTCTCCAAAATCCTGCGCAACATTTTTCTAAATCATGGGCAACGTTTTTAAAATCTTGCACAACATTTTATTTTTCTTGCGCAGCATTTTCAATTCAGAAGTTTATTTGGAGACGGTACAGTAGGAGGGTTCAACGTAAAACAGTCCAATGCGATTTTTGGATTTGCATAAAGACCAAATCTTATTTTCTAACAAGGAATTCGAATCTATAAAGTATAACTAAAATGTACGACCTGTTCCTCTGCTGTGATTTTTGTTTTTCTATAAAAATCCAATGCGTAATCATCAACCTTGTCAGCTTGTACAAATGATTCCTCAAAACCCTGATCTTTACAATATAAATTAAAAGCGGCAACCAATTGTCGTCCAATACCTTTTCGCTGATGCTGTGTCGATACTGCAAGATCATAAATATATGCCAATGGTTTTTTAGAATAATACTGGTGAAGTACATAAGCTGTGAGTCCTCCTACCACCTGATGGTCATATATAGCTACAAATGCTATGAAATTTGGATTTGTTATCAAACTCGACAAATGATTATCATCCGGAATGGTGAAATCCTCCATCTCAAATACATCTTCGAACATCTTAACAAGGATTTTAAAGTTTGCTAAATCAGAATGGCTTAACTTTTTAATTTGAACATCCATATATGTAAAGTACGAAATATAAGTCCTTTACTTTACGAGTTTTTTCTTATGGGTGTTTTAATTTACATTTAAAATTTTAAATGCTAATAAAGGGAAAATAATAAACAACAAAAAGGGGCCTGAGCCCCTTTATTATATATTTTTAAACTATACTTTTCTCTACTTTTCTTTTTCTTCTTCTTCCGGTTTCTTTTTCATACTGATCGTAAGGCTTTCCCCTTCACCGGAATAATCTGCTAAAATAATGTCGCCTTCCTTGATTTCACCTTTCAGAATTTCTTCTGCTACAGCATCTTCCAGGTACTTTTGGATAGCCCTATTTAACGGACGTGCTCCAAAAGCAGGATCGAAACCTTTGTCAGCAAGAAAATCTTTTGCTTTTTCAGTTAACTCTACCGTATACCCAATGGCTTTGATCCGTGAGAACAATTTCCCCAGCGTAATATCAATGATCTTATGGATATGCTCACGACTTAGTGAATTAAAGACAATCACATCATCAAGCCTATTTAAAAACTCAGGACTGAAAGTTTTCTTTAATGCATTCTGAATCGTTGATTTAATCAGTTCGTCAGAATTTTCCATTCTTGCTGATGTGGCAAAACCAATACCTGCACCAAAATCCTTGATGTCCCTGACACCAATATTGGATGTCATGATAATAATGGTATTCCTGAAATCAACCCTTCTGCCTAACCCGTCTGTTAAAATACCATCATCCAAAATTTGCAACAGGATATTGAAAATATCAGGATGCGCTTTCTCAATCTCATCAAGTAAAACTACACTATATGGTTTTCTTCTTACTTTTTCGGTAAGTTGACCGCCTTCCTCATATCCCACATAACCTGGAGGTGCACCCACCAATCGTGATACGGAGAACTTCTCCATATACTCACTCATATCAATTCTTACCAGCGCATCTTCTTTATCGAATAAATAGGTGGCCAGAATTTTTGCCAGTTCTGTTTTCCCGACACCGGTCGGACCCAGGAATACAAATGAACCAATTGGTTTTTTAGGATCTTTCAGACCAACTCTTGTACGCTGTATGGCTTTAACCAGTTTTGCGATCGCTTCTTCCTGTCCGATTACTTTCTTTTGTAGCTCTTCACGCATTCCCAATAATTTCAAGCTTTCGTTT